>JAFAHL010000278.1 GCA_019237215.1 Hyphomicrobiales bacterium
TGGACCGGTTTTCGACGATGACGCCGGTCTGGGGCAGGCCATTTCCCGCCGCCTTGCACCGAACGCCCTACTCTGCATCCTTCAGCCGCCCGACAGCGCAATCTTCGATGTGCTGCTGGGCGGCAGCGACGGCTGGTTCGCGTCGTCGCTCGATCCGAATTATCCTGTGGGCCGGGTCGCGGCGGCGCAGAATAGTCAGTCCGTGCTGGTCCCATTGGGATTCAGCGCGATCGAAACATTCTCCGTCGGCGACGGTGTGGGCAATATCCTTCTCGCGTCGGCGGACGCTCGTCCGGCACAATCTGCATTCAACGTTGCGCCTGTCGTCCTGATTGGCGATGTCTCTCCGCTGATCGTCGAGCTGAAGCAAATACTGCGGACCGATGGACGTCCGGTGCAGATGTTTGGGGCGGTCGAGCCGGCGGAATATGCCCTGGCGTGGCCGATGATTTCGGCGGCGGCTGCACCGGGTGAGATCATCGATGTGATTTTTTCGGCATTCACGGCGGACCATGGCGGTCTTGATCGCTCCATCACCCATCTGGCCGCGATTTTAGATACGGTCCAGATGAAGAAATGCCGTCTGTGGATTCTGGTCCGCGGCCTTGAATCGGCCGCCCCCGGCGCCGTGGATCCGATCGCCGAGGCGGTCTGGTGCTTCGCGCGGGTGGGTATGAATGAATATCCCTCGGTCGACCTGAAGCTGGTTGATGTTGCGCTCGGCCTGGATGAGCACGCGGCGGCCCGGCATATCGCCAGTCTGATCTTTTCGCCTGGCGCGGATGCCGAGTTGCTCATCGATGCGGCTGGAATTTCGGCGATCCGCGCCGTTTCCGGATTGCGCCGGGCTGGCATCGGGGCATCCGTGCCGGCGGCTCGACTGGAGCTCGCGGCAAAAGGCGTGCTGGCCAATTTCGATTGGATTGAAACCGAGCGGCGCGATCCCGGCCCGTCCGAGGTCGAAATCGAGATCGCGGCCGCCGGGCTCAATTTCCGCGACATCATGCTGGCGACGGGGTTACTCGCTGACGATGTGCTCGATGACGGGCTGGCCGGACCGGAGTTCGGCCTCGAATGCGCCGGCAGGGTCGTTCGCGTCGGCGCAGCCGTCACGGACCTTAAAATCGGCGATGCCGTGACGGGGTTCGGACGGCAGAGTTTTGCGACCTACGCCACCGCCGATGCGCGGGTCTTTACCGTCTTGCCCGAGGGTCTGCCGGCCGAGGCGGCGGCCACCATCCCGGTAGCCTTTCTGACGGCCTGGTATTCTTTGGTCCATCTGGCCCGGATTCAGCCAGGGGAATGGGTGCTGATCCACGGCGCGGCCGGCGGCGTCGGGCTGGCGGCGATGCAGATTGCGCGCCTGCGCGGCGCGCGAATCGCAGCGACGGTGAGTGCGCCGGACAAGCGCGCCGTGGTGGAATTGTTCGGAGCAGAGAAGGTCTATAATTCCCGCAGCACCGCTTTCCTGGATGCGATCCGCGATGAGATTGGCGGCGTCGATGTCGTGCTCAATTCGCTGGCTGGGGAGGCCATGCTGGCCAGCATTAAATGCTTAAAGCCGTTTGGGCGGTTCGTCGAGCTGGGCAAGCGCGACTATGTGCTCAACACCGCAATGGGTCTGCGGCCATTCCGTCGCAATCTGACGTATTTCGGCGTCGATCTCGATCAGCTGCTCGCCGCCAACCTGCCCCTGGCGAAGCGGCTGATGGACGATCTGGTCCGGCATTTCGAGAGCGGCGAGCTCTGTCCACTGCCGTATCGGGCCTTTGCGTGGCATGAGGCAGGCGAGGCCTTCCAGCTGATGCAGGCGGCCGGCCATGTCGGCAAGCTGATCGTCCGGCCTGCGCAGCACCCGATTGCGACCACCATGGCCCGGAAGCTCTTCCAGCCCGGACCGGGCGTACACCTCGTCGTCGGCGGCACCGGCGGATTTGGGTTCGAGACGGCGGCGTGGCTGGCCGAAAAAGGCGCGGAAGCCATCGTCGTCGCTTCGCGGCGGGGCGAAATCGGGCCGCATCTTCAAGCGCGAGCCGAGGCGATCCGCGCGAAAGGCACGAAGCTGATCGTCGAAGTTCTCGACGCGACCAGCGCCGCCGCCGTCGATGCTCTGATCACAAAGCTCGTCCGCAGCTACGGCCGGCTTGCGGGCGTCATCCATAGCGCCATGGTCTTAGATGACGGGTTGATCGCCGGGCTGGAGCCTGCGCGCACCCGCGCCGTGCTCGCGCCGAAGGTGGATGGCGCGGGCAATCTCGATCGCGCGACCAATTTTAATTGCGCGACAGGGGCGGGACCGCTCGACTATTTCGTCGTCTATTCCTCCGCGACGACAATGATCGGCAACCCCGGTCAGGCGGCCTATGTCGCGGCCAACGGTTATCTGCAAGGCTTGATGCGCCGCCGCCGGGCGCAAGGGCTGCCGGGGCTCGCCGTCGCTTGGGGGGCTATCTCTGATGTCGGTGTTTTGGCGCGCGACCCTGATGTCGCGGCCAAGCTGGAGCGGATCAGCGGCATTGTCCCCATGCGTGCTGACGAGGCATTGTCCCATCTGGATATATTGCTGGCCCGGCCGTCGATCTGCCCACCTACGGTTTATTGCGCCATGTTCCGTCCAGGTACGGCGCTGCATGGGCTCAAGCTGCTGGAGACCCCGGCCTTTGTTCGCTTGTTTGCTGATGCCGAGGGGTCTGATCAGGAGGTTGGCATCGACCTTGCCATGCAGCTTGCGGGCAAGAGCGAAGTAGAGGCGCGGGCGATCGTCGCAAGACTTGTCGCGTCGGAGGTGGCACGAATCCTGAGGCTGTCGGCCGAAGAAATCGATCTCGGCCGGTCCCTCGACGAGCTGGGGATGGATTCCTTGATGAGTCTTGAACTGCGGATGAGCATCGAGAAACGCTTCGCGATCGAGTTACCGATCGTCGTCATCAGCTCCGGCATCAATGTGAACGACCTGGCGGCCCGGCTGATTGCCGGTCTGGGCGGCGGCGAGGCCGCCGCGCCGGCGCGCGATGCCGAAATGCGGCTGATCATGCAGCACGGGTCGAGCGATGTCGCGCCAAGCGACCTGATGGCCGTCGCCGACGCGATCGATACACGCCGTAGTGCGGCGGTGCTGCGGTGACCGATGGAACCAATCCCGGTCGGTTGAGCCGGGGCGTCAAGGCGGCCCTGCTGGAGACCATGCGCAAAGTGCCGGTCGGTGACAGGCCAGTGCGTGGTTCGGTCGTCACCCGCGCAAGCCGGCACGACATGTCGTTCGAAAGCCTGCCGGCCTATCGCCAAATGCAGACCGGGCGAGCGCTGGCCGACGCTCTGGAGATCGGCGTTCCGTTCTATCGCGCTCATGACGCTCGCGCGGGAGCGCGTAGCGTCATCGACGGCAAACCCGTCGTAAATTTCGCCTCCTATGATTACCTCGGCTTCAACGGCCGTCCTGAGATCACCAAGGCGGTAGTCGAAGCGGCCGAGACCTGGGGCACTAGCGTGTCCGCCAGCCGGCTCACGGCGGGCGAGCGGTGCTTTCATCGCGACCTCGAGCGCGCGATCGCCGACATTTACGATGCGGAATGTTCGCTCGCTTTCGTCAGTGGCCACGCGACCGCGATCTCGACGATCGCTGCCTTGTTGGGGCCAAAGGATCTCATCCTGCATGATGCGCTGATCCATAACTGCGTCGTCGTCGGGGCGCAGCTCTGCGGAGCGACGCGGCGGGCCTTTCCGCACAACGACATGAAGGCGCTTGGCGAGATTCTCGCCGCGACGCGCGACCGCTTCGAGCGGGTGCTGATCGTGGCGGAGGGGCTGTATTCCATGGATGGCGACGGACCCGATCTCGCGCGGCTGACCGCCACGAAGCAACAGTTCGATTGCTGGCTGATGGTCGACGACGCCCATGCATTGGGCGTCCTCGGCAAAACCGGCAGGGGTATTTTCGAACTGGCCTGTGTCGATCCGAAACGGGTCGATATTTGGATGGGCACGTTGTCCAAAACCCTGGTCAGTTGCGGCGGCTATATCGCGGGCAATCACGCATTGGTGGATTACTTGAAGTTGGCGGCGCCCGGCATGGTCTATAGCGTCGGGCTGCCGGCCCCCGCCGCGGTCGCGGCTTTCACCGCCATCGGGTTGATGTGGCGCGAGCCGGAGCGGATCGCCCGGCTGCAGGCTAACGGCCAGCTTTTCCTGCGCAAGGCGCGCGAGGCCCGGCTCGATGTCGGGACCAGCTGGGGCTATGCCGTGACGCCGGTCATTCTGGGCGACTCACTCCGCACCGTTCTCCTGGCCGAGCGATTGCTCAATCGCGGCTATAACGCATCCCCCATCATACCGCCTGGCGTACCAGAGAGATCGGCGCGTCTGCGCTTCTTCATTTCGTCGGAGCATACAAGTGAGGATATCGAAGGCGCTGTCGCAGCAACTCGGGAAGAACTGACAAAGCTCGAGCGCGAGGGCATTTCTTTGAGCAAGATGGCCAAGCTGATCACGGCCGGGGTGAAATCCTAGGTCCTGGGATCGGCTGATTTAACAGGTCCTCTGGCGTGACCTTCAGCAATATCGTCATTACCGGGGCTTCGAGCGGCATCGGCGCGGCTCTCGCAAAATATTATGCCCGCCCCGGCGTCGCTCTGGGACTGGTCGGGCGCGATCCGGCGCGCCTGAATGCGGTCGCCGCCCAAGTGCGTGCTGCGGGCGCAATGGTCGAGGAAGGATTGTTCGATCTGCGTGACCGAGCCGCCCTGTTGAACTTCCTGAGTGGTTTCGACAGGACCAACCCGATTGATCTGCTGATCGCCAATGCCGGCGTGCTGGATGGGCGGCGCGCCGACGGCTCGATCGAGCACGCCGACATGGCGCGGCGAGTGATCGAGATCAATCTGCTGGGTGCCGTCGATACGCTGCACGCCGTGCTGCCGGCGATGCGCAATCGTGGATGGGGCCATATCGTGCTGGTCAGCTCGCTGGCGGCTCTGTCGCCATTGCCCGACGCGCCAGGCTATAGCGCCAGCAAGGCCGGGCTCTTGGCCTATGGACAAGCAATGCGCACGGCTGTTGCGCCGGACAATGTGCGTGTCAGCGTCGTGTGCCCCGGCTATGTCACCAGCGCGATGACCGATACCCATATCGGCGACCAGCCGCTGAAAATCAGCGCCGAGAAAGCCGCGCAGCTGATCGGCGCGGGAATTATCCACAACCGAGCGGTGATAGGCTTTCCCCTGCCGCTCTATCTGCCGGCGCTGATATCTCGCCTTTTCCCGGAATTCGTCATCCGGCTAGCTACCAAGGGCATCCGTTTCCACGTAACACCGCGCGACTGAGCAGGGTACAAGCGAGAGGTCAGCCGCTGTTCCGCAAGCTGCTGAAAGGCTTGGGGTGTGTTCCGCGGGTTATCGTGACAGACAAGCTCGAGAGCTACGGCGCCGCGAAGCGCAAAATCCTACCGAGCGTCGAGCACCGTCAAAGCGGGTATCTCAACAGTCGCGTCGAGGTCTCGCATCGACCGACACGACGACGAGAACGACAGATGCAACGCTTCAAGTCAGCGCGTCACGCGCGGTACTTTCTCTCCACCCACAGCCGAACCCATAACCACTTCCAGCCTCGCTGCCATCACTTCGGTCCCAACCAGTGTCGTGAGGCTCACGATGGCGCCTTTCGCACATGGCGCGACGTCGGCGAAGTCGCGCCCGCAGCATAACCCTCCAGAGCCGCTTTTTTCGGCCATCAGCGTCCGCCTATTGGCAACCTGAGCGGGAATCGCTGTTGTGAGGCAGAGCCGGCGAAAATCGGTAGTCGCAACGAGCGGCGGTTATGGGGCATGAGGGCGCGTTCCCGCCGCCGAGGCAGTGCGCCCGCTGTCGGTTCAGTCAAGGGGCCTTCGCGGGGACGCGAGGCAACGGGCAAGACGCGCGGTAGGCGGTCATCCGGTCGTCAAGTATCACGACACCGATGTCGGCTTCATCTGCCCGCCGTCGCTTCCTGTCTTCCTAGAAAAAGACAAAGGACCGAACCACGACGTTCTTGCGGCATCGCGCATTGGCGGGCGCGGTCGGGTCGATACAAGCGGTATGGAAAGACCAGCGCGAAACGGAGCCGTCGGTCACCGAGTCACAGCATTTGAGCATTGAGACCTCGGTCGGCTTCTGCTGGGGGAACCAATACCACTCGTGGTCGGGACGATAGGTAAAGCGGGTGGTCTCGCCGACGCGGTCGTCGTAGATCCGGTAGTTGGTGATGTAGGGCTGGTCGGCGAAGGAGGGCCAGGCGCAGAGCACGAACGGAAACTGCTCGACCGTCTCGATCGGCTTGGCGAGGTTGATCGACATGAACCGCCGCGACATCTTCGCGTCGGCCTCTTCCTCTGTGTAGTGCTGCTGGCGCCCGAAATTACGCAAGTTCTTCGTCAGCAGCTCGCGGCAG
>JAFAHL010000517.1 GCA_019237215.1 Hyphomicrobiales bacterium
AGCGGGCGCGGTACGGGCGATCGTAAGGGCGCAGAAGACTCTGAAAGCAAATCCATCGATTTCGACCCAAGTTGGCGAAAGACTGTTCCCAGCCGATGAGGCTCAATTGATAGCTGGCCTCATCGAACGTGACGCCCCGTTTTACGACGCCAAAATATCCCATGATGCCGTCGATGGTTTGATGAATTTTGCGACGCGCTATGGTCTGACTAAACATGCCGTGCCTTATGGAGACTTGGTCGCGACCCAGTTCCGTCATTTGTGGAGCGAATGAATGCGGTCTGAAACGGGTCACAGGCGGCGGTCCACCTCCCCCGCGCACCGGCAGGGCCGGCAAATGCACGCCCCGCGCGCGGAACGACCGCAATTTACCCGTTCGGCCCCTTGATGATCTGCACCAGCACCTGCTTGCCCTTTTCGACGCGGAAGTGGCCGTAGTGCCGATTGAGTTGATCGCCTCTGGCGTCGAAATCACAGATCGATCCTGCCCCTTGAAAGTTGATCTTGACGCCCTCGCGCACTTTCTTGAGGGCGACGAGGATATCGTCGATTTCCTCGCCCGGGGGATTGTCAACCGCCGGAATCTCCTTCGTGTAGACAAGCGAATCCGTACTCTTTGCCTTCTCCATCGCTAACGCCAGCGTGCAGATCTGATCGTGGGTATTGCCGGCGAACAGATAGAGCGCGTTCTCGTCAGTCGCTCCCATTAGCTTCTGAAATTTCTTGTAGCTCGGGCTTCCGAGCGGCGGGGCCGGCTGAAAATGCTCGATGCCTTCGGCGACATCCGGTCCCACCGCCTCGATGAACTTGCCTTCGGCGTCGGCCATGATGGAGAGCGCCATGATCTTGCTGGTTGCCCCCATGCGGACCGCCTCGCGCACGATGGACACGAAATCGGTGAGCAGGCCGAGGCACATCACCGCTTCGGGCGCAGGGTTTGCGCCGAAGATCCGTTGCACCTCGGCACGGTAAGACGGTTGGTCGGGGTTGTAGATGACCGTATCGAGCACCTTGGCGCCGGCCGCCGCGAACGTCTTCTTGGCGGGCTCGATCATGGGAATGACGAAGGGGTTCTGCTGCGCCAAGATCGACACCGTCTTCCATCCGCGCGAGAGCATGGCCTGCGCCATGGCCGGCCCCCAGTCGGTGGCCTTGGCCTGGAAGCGCCAGACCAGGCCTTTGGTGTCGCCGTCGGTGATGGCGTTGGCGGCGCCGGAGACCATCATGCAGGTATTGGCGTTGACGAGCACGGGCTTGATCGCCATCGCGATGGGGCTGCCCCAGATGCCGATGACAGCCACGCATTTGTTGATCTCGAGCAGCTTCTTGGTGGCTGCAAGGCCGGCCGTCGGGCTCGATTCGTCGTCCTCGAAGAACAGCTTGAATTTGCGGCCGCCGAGAACACCGCCGGCGTCGTTGACGATCTTCGTCGTCAACTCGGCCGCCTTGCGCATGTCCGGCCCGTAGGCGCCCTGCGAACCGGTGAACGGCAGCAGGACCCCGATATTGATGTCGCCTTGCTGCGCCCGGGCGAGGTAAGGCCAAGCCACCGTGAGAGCGCCCGCTGCCGCCATACCGCCGAGCATGGTACGCCGCGGAATTGGCCTGGTGATGGACGTCGTGGTCGTGGTGTTGGCCGTGGTCATGATCGTTTCCTTTCTTCCCAACGCATTCTCGCGAATTCTCATTCGGCCGCCCGGGCTGCTTCCTCGAGCTCGTTGTCGATCTGCAGAGCGTCGTTGAAGCGGTTGAAAAAGCCGCATAGGGCGATCCGCAGCGTGAGCTCGACGATCTGCGCCTCGCTGAAATGTGCGCGCAACGCATCGAATATCCGCTCAGGGATGCGCTGCGCACTGTTGGTCACCGCGACCGCATAGTCGACAACGAGCCGATCGACCTCGTCGAGCTCCTCGTGCAGCGCCGGCAGCATCTCGACCGCGGCCTCCGACAGGCCTTCCACTTTCAGCGGCGCGGTATGATGGGCGACGCAATAGCGACAGGCGTTGAGCTTGGACGTCACCACGATCGCCAGCTCGACGTAGCGCCAGTTCAAATTGCGCTGCCGCTTGAGGTCGAGGAGGAGACCCATGATGTGCTCGACCGCGGAGGGCACGTGCGCGAACACCGCTACCTGGTTGCGGAACGGTCCGTAACCGGTCGCATATTGCTCGTAGATGCGGGCGACGTTCGCCGGAAGGTCGCTCGCGGGAACAAAGCCTACGCGCGCCATGCGGTCCTCCCTTCAGGATGCGCTCTGGGATACGGACGGCCGCTCGCGCACGAGCGACGTGGTCTTGAGTCGATACTCGGGCAGGAAGCCCTGCGGCCGATAGATCAAGAACAGGATCAGCCCGAGGCCGATCAGGATCAAGCGGATGGCGGCAAGCTGCGTGGCGTCGAGCACGTTGAAGAGGTCCTTGAGGAAGCGCGTGCCTTCGATGAAGACCATGATGGTCGCGGCGCCGAGCAGAAGCCCTCGGTTCGAGCCGCGACCGCCCGCGATCACGGCCATGAACACGTAGGCGGTGATGGTGGCGGAGAACTGGCTCGGATCGATATAGGTCAGGTAATAGGCGTGGAACGCGCCGGCGACCCCGATGATGGCACCGCCCAGCGCGAACGCCTTGACGCGCAGCATCACGACGTTCTTGCCGAGCGTGGTTGCGACGATGTCGTCCTCGCGCACGGCGCGGATGGCGCGACCGAACGGCGAGTGCAATAGAATTTCCAAAGCGACGAACAGGCCGAGCACGACGGCGATGAGGAGGCCGAGGAACAAGGCCTCGTAGCTCTTCTCCGACACGACGCCC
>JAFAHL010000584.1 GCA_019237215.1 Hyphomicrobiales bacterium
AGGTGCCGCCCGCAGCGCTCGCTGCCGAGCACCGCCGAGAGAAACAGGCCCTGATCGATCTCAAGGCCGCTCTTGTCGCGTTGGATCGACCCGTCCTCCGCGGCGATCTCCTGTGGCGTCGGAACGAGGCCCGGCACCACGCCCGCGGCGCGGATCACCAGCTCCTCGACCCGCACGAAGCGCGACCGCCGCACCGTCAATGCATCGTAGACGGCGTCGACGTGGCGGCGCAGAAAGCGCACGCGAGCGTCTCGCGCCGCGGCTTGAATCGCTTGCGCCGCGGCGTGCTCGCTGGCGTTGCGCCGCGGCTTTAACGGCAGCCGCCCGAGCAGACGCGCCGATGTCCGCCAATACTCGCAGAACTTCTCGCGATCGGCGGGAAAATCGATGGTCTCGCCCGGTTCCGCCTGCAGCCAGGCCTTGACCTCGCCGGCGGGTAACCCCGCCGCCGCAAGGCCTTCACCGGCATCGGTCTCGCGTGTGCTGGTCACGGCGCGCGGACACTAGCCAAATCGCGGGCGCAGTGAAAGCGGAGCCGTTTGGGACCTCCGCTCACCCCCGCGACGGAAGGTGGGAAGAGCGCCTCCGGCTACGCCGCCTTCTCGAAATATTTCTTTAAGTTTGCGCGCACGCGGGCAAGCGGCGCGACCGAGAGGTCGGGCAGCGCAAACTCGCACGCGGTGACCTTTTCGTAGACGTCGATATAGGTGGCCGCGGCCTGCAAAATGACGTCCGGCGGGATTTCGGGAATGGGATCGGCGTAGGGATCGCAGCGCGCCGCGACCCAGCGCCGGATGAAGTCCTTGTCCAACGCATCGGGCGGCGCGCCGGCGGCAAAGCGCTCGGGATAGCTCTCGGCAAGCCAGTAGCGGCTGCTGTCGGGGGTGTGAACCTCGTCAGCCAGGACGATGGTGTCGTTGGCGTCGAAACCGAACTCGTATTTGGTGTCGACCAGGATCAGCCCCTGCCGCGCCGCCATCTCACTGCCGAACGCAAACAGCGCCAGCGCCTTCTGCGAAACCTCGCGCCATTGCTCTTCGGTCAAGAGCTTGCGCGCCACGATCTCGTCCGCGCTGAGCGGCGCATCATGCGCGCCCTGCTCCGCCTTGGTGGTGGGAGTAATGATCGTGTGCGGGAGCTTCTGGTTGTCGCGCAGCCCATCCTCGAAGCGGTGGCCGTACATCTCGCGCGCGCCTTTTTTGTACATCTGCAGGATCGACGTGGAGGTGGTGCCGGCGAGATAATCGCGCACCACGATTTCGACCGGCATCATGCGCAGACGCTTGCTCACCAGCACGTTGGGATCGGGATATTCGATGACGTGATTGGGACAGAGGCTTTGCGTGGCCTCGAACCAGAAACGCGCGGTCTGCGTCAGCACCTGCCCTTTCAGCGGAATCACGGCGAGGTTGCGGTCGAAGGCGCTCACCCGATCGGTGGCGATGAGGATGCGCGCGCCGTTTCTGAGATCGTAGTTCTCGCGCACCTTGCCGCGGTAATGGCCGGGAAGCTCGGGAATGACGGCGTCGGTCAGGGTATAATGCGCGTAAGGAACGAGCTGGGATGTGCTGATCATTGGGGATGAGGAGTGGCCAGGGGCAACGGATGGAATCCGACTCTAATGTTTCGTCCCACGCACCTCAATGCTCCCTGCCGGATTATCCTCAGGACTCGCGGCGATGGAACCGTCGCCGCTTGCGCGGGCGCCGACAATCCCCGTCAATCCGGTCGGCTCACCAGCAACACCGGGCTGCGGCAATGACGGCTCGCACCCCGCTGGATTTTCCGGCTATATCGGCGCCTGAGGAGACCAAACCCATGAAGCCAGGCCTTCGACCGGGCGTATCCCGGGTCAATCGCATCACCATCGGCGCGGAGCGCACCATCAGCTTCATGGGCGACGAAGCACGCACCTATGCCACGCCGGCGATGATCCGCGATATCGAATACACCTGCCGCGATCTCATCATGGAACACGCCGATGTGGGCGAGGATTCGGTGGGGATGGAGGTCGCCGTCAAGCATCTCGCGCCGACGCTGCTGGGCATGACGGTCGAGATCACGGTGCGCGTGCTCGCGGTGGACGGCCGCAAGGTGTCGTTCGACGTCGCGGTCAAGGACGAACTCGACACTGTCGGCGCCGGCACCCACACCCGCTTCGTCGTCGACAAAGCCAAGACCTTCGAGCGTATCAAAGCCAAGGCC
>JAFAHL010000759.1 GCA_019237215.1 Hyphomicrobiales bacterium
AGCGAGGTGCGGGATGCCTGCGGGAAGAATGCGTCGCAGTTGCGGATCGCGAAGGCTTGGCCGACCGGAGAAGCGCCCGCGTTCATGATCACCGGCCGCGATCCGCCATAGGGCTGGGGCTTGCCGCGGATTTTTTTCATGTTGAGATATTTGCCCTGGAAGTCGAAGTCCTCCCTGTTTGACCAGATCGTCTTGATGACGTCGATCCACTCCTGCGCGTATTCGTAGCGCGCTTCATGATCGCGCTGCTTGACGCCGAACATCGCGAATTCGCCCTCGTTCCACCCGACCACGATGTTGAGCCCGAACCGGCCTTCCCCGACGTGGTCGGCGGTCACCATTTCCTTGGCGGCAATGACCGGATTGAAGAGCGGCGCATGCACGGTGCCGAACACCGTCACGCGCTTGGTTAGGGCGAGGAGGCCCGTCGCCCAGGTGATGGTCTCGAGCGTCGCGCCCTGGTAATCGGTGTCGCCGCCATAGCCCTTCCAGCGCCCGATCGGGAGCATGAAATCGATGCCGACGTCGTCGGCCATCTTGGCGAGCTTGAGATTGTCCGGCCAGCTCCCCGACCAGCGCTCCGGAACGAGCGTGACCGCGCGTCCCGACGAGCAGTTCGCCCCGAACAAGCCGATCTTGAGCTTGTTCGCATTGTGCATCGACATGCGATCCTGTCGGGTTGGAGCGGGAGCGAGCACGGTTCCTCCTGAAGCCTCGTTCGATGTGGCGTACCGCAAATCAAGCTAGCCCAGGGGCGCCGCGTTTTGAATGGGACGCCGGCATGAATCGGTTGCCAGCGAACGGCGCAACGGTGAGAATTGCGCGAGCGAACAGCACGAAGTCGCCAGGAGGAGCAATGGCGCGGGCAGTGCGCTTTCTACTCGCTGCGTGCCTGGCGATTTTGGCGTCAGGCGCGGCGGCTGCGGAGGAGGACCCGTCCGCGAGCTTTCCCAATCGGCCGATCCGGATCATCGTGCCCTTCCCCGCCGGCGGGCCGAGCGACATCGTGGCGCGCCTGATCGGCCACACGATGAGCCAAGACTGGGGACAGCCGGTGGTGATCGACAACCGACCGGGCGCCAACACCATCATCGGCGCGCAGGCTGCGGCAAAGGCGGTGCCCGACGGCTACACGCTATTCATGGCGATCGATTCAACGCTGGTGACGAACCAGTTCGTGCACAAGAGCCTGCCCTACGACCCCTTCGACGATTTCGTGCCGATCACGCTGACCGCAAAGACCGTCTCGGTGCTGGCGGTTTCTACGGCGAGCGGACCCAGGAGCGTCAAGGAGCTGATGGCACGCGCGAAGGCGCAGCCGGGCAAGCTCAACTACGGGGCCGGCACCATCACGGCGCAGCTGATGGGGCATCTCTTCCACAAGGCCGCCGGGCTCGACATCGTCTATGTCCCATTCAAGGGCACACCGGACACGGTCAATGGCTTGCTGACCGGAAGCGTCGAACTCATCTACGCCGCCAACCCGATCGTCGCGCCGCTGATCGCAAGCGGTCAGGTGCGAGCGTTGGCGAAGCTCGACCGCGATGCACCGCCGTCGATGGCCGATGTCCCGACGCTGGCCGAGGCGGCCGGCTTGCCCGATCTCGATGACATCTCCGTCTGGCTCGGGCTGGTGGCGCCCAAGGGCACGCCCCGTCCGATCATCGAGAAGATCCACGCCGAGGTGGCGAAGGTTTTGACCGATCCTGCGGTCAAGGAGAAGTCCGAGCGGACCGGCAATTACCCCGTGACCAGCACGCCCGATGAGTTTTCCGCCTTCATCCGCAAGGAGGCGCGGCGCTGGGAGAAGGTGATCAAGGACAGCGGCATCAAGTTCGACTGAGGGAAGGACGCCATGACCCATCGTTGGATCGCGTTTGCAACGGTCTCGGCCTTGATGTTGGGGACGGCCGCCGCGCAGGAGCGGCCGGACGCATTCCCCACCCGGTCGATCAAGATCGTGGTGCCCTTTCCCGCTGGCGGTCCCTCCGACGTCCTCGCCCGCATGATCGGCCAGAAAATGAGCGAGGACTGGGGCCAACCGGTCGTGGTTGAGAACCGCCCCGGCGCCAACACGGTGCTGGGCGCCCTGCAAGTGGCCAAGGCAGCGCCCGACGGCTACTCGCTGCTCATGGCCATCGATTCCACGCTGACCATGAATCAATACCTTTACCGCACCCCACCCTACGACCCTTTCACGGACTTCGCCCCGGTCACGCTGACCGCGAAAACCATGCAGCTTCTGATCGTCAACGCGGCGAGCGACGTGAAGACGGTGAGGGAGCTGATCGCGAAAGCAAGGACACAACCCGGCAAGCTCAACTACGGCGCCGGCACCATCACCACCAAGCTCACCGGGCATCTGTTCAATAAGGCCGCGGGCATCGACACCGTGCTCGTCCCCTACAACGGCAGTGCCGAAGTGGCCCAAGGCGTGCTCACCAGGAGCGTGGATTTCTCCTTCGACGGGCCGTCCGCTTCGCTCTCGCTGATCCAGAGCGGGGCGTTCCGCGTGTTGGCCAAGTTCGATCCTCGCCCGTTCCCGCCCGTGCCCGATCTTCCGATCATCACCGCGGAGCTGCCGAAGATGGACGAGATCACGGTCTGGCTCGGGCTGGTCGCGCCCAAGGACACGCCGCCCGCCATCGTCGACAAGCTGCAGGCCGAAGTGGCGAAGATCCTGGCTGATCCCACCATCAAGGCGAAGGCGGACGCCTCGGGCTTGTTCCCGGCGACCAGCACGCCGGCGGAATTTTCGGCCTTCATCCGCACGGAGGCGCAGCGCTGGTCGCTCGTCGTGAAGGAAACCGGGATGAAGTACGACTGAAGCGCGCGACGAAGCCGGAGAACATCGTGCGCCTCATCCTCCGCTTGGGTGCTCGCTGCGGCGCGCTCCGCGCGCGTTCCGGCCTCGCAGGCCTCATCTGCATGCTCGCGCTCGCCGACGCGGTTGCCCAAGGACCCGCCGACAGCCAAAGCTATCCCAATCGAACGGTCCGCATCGTCGTGCCGTTCCCGCCTGGCGGACCGACCGACATCCTCATGCGCGTGGTCGGCCAGCGCCTGAGCGAGGTGTGGCACCAGCCGGTCGTGATCGAGAACCAGCCCGGCGCCAACACCGCGATCGCGGCCGCGCGTGTCGCCAAGATGCCGCCCGACGGCTA
>JAFAHL010000768.1 GCA_019237215.1 Hyphomicrobiales bacterium
TTGGCGGCGCGCCGGGCCGACAGAATCGCGCCCTCCTGCCAGGGGCCGATCTGGCTCAGATGTTCGCCGGCGAAGTAGAAGGGGCCGTCCGGCGTATTGAGGAGAGAGTACTCGCTCTCCTGGCCATTGCGGAATCGCGCCGCGAAGCCGAGGCTGTAAGGTATCTTGCTCCAGGCAACTGCCATTGGCTTCTCGAGCTCCCGGCTCCGGCCAGGATGCAAACCTTCGACTGCCGCGCGCGACATCTCGAACTGTTCGGGCAGCGGCCTGCTTGCCAGCTCGTCCGCTTGCCCCCCGATCGCGTAGGCGCCGAGCAAAATCCCCTTCGCCGAGAAGAAGCGGTCGCTGGGATACCAGACCTGGGTGGTCGGACCTGTCGTCCATGAAATTCCGCCGTAGATGTGCTCGTCCGCTTCCCAGAACCGGCGCGACTGCCACGCGATCTTGACGGCGCTGGCGTAATCAACGTCGCGGATGACGGCGCGATGGACGGGTGAAAAATCGCATTCGATGCCCTGCAAGACCTTGAGTGGGATTGTCACAATGCAATAGGCCGCCTCGATGGCGTCGTGCCTACCGGCTTGCTTGTCGAGGAACGCTATACTCACGCCGTTGTTGGTGCGGCGGATGGCGGTGACCTCGCTGCCAAGGCGGACGATGCGGCCGAGCTTGCTCGCAAACGCCTGCGCGATGCAGTCCATGCCGCCGACCGGTTGAAACATCGTGGCCTGCTGCGCGAAACTCTCCTCGAACAGCATGGCGGTCCACATGTCGGCGTCGAGCAGCACGCCGAGCGGCACCGGCTCGCGCCTTACGCCGGCCTCATCGGCTGGGCCTGGCAGAGTTTTGTAGCCGGAACGCGTCGAGCCTTGGTAGCGCAGATCCGGCGACAGGTCCCCATAGTGCTGCAGGAAGGCGAGCATCCGCTCCTTGTCGTGCGTGGACAATTCCTCCTCGAGCGCGCCGCGGTTGATGGCCTTGCCGAGCAGCTCGGAGATTTCCCCGCGCGCGTCGTTGATCGCTTGGCGCAGCTCGATCGGCTGGCCGCCGTTCGCTGCCGGATTGTGCAGCAATGCGCCGCGATTGGTATTAACCTCGACCTCGAGGGCGATGCCGAGCTCTCGGCAATAACCGAGGATGGCGTGATGATGGCTGGGAAGCCGCGCCGGGCCCGCATTCCAGTACAGGCCCTCGTCGAAGTCGCAGATCTGGCGTGAGCCGTCGGTCATATCGAGCCTGGTGCCGGGCCGCAGCGTCCAGTTGCGGCCGCCCACGCGATCACGCGCTTCGAGCACCACGCAATCATATCCGGCCTTGCAGAGCTCGTAGGCCGCCGAGAGCCCGGCCATCCCAGCACCAAGGATGACGACCTTGGTTCCGTGCGGGGTGCCGGGCTCGAGCGCCAACGGCTCGGCGACGGCGGCCGTGCCCAGGAGGCCCATCGCCTGCATGGTGAGGTAGGTAGCGCGATAGCCGCCAGCCTGCGCGACCCGACGCAGGAAGTCCCGACGGGTGCCGCTCATCTTAACCTCGCGCTTTTTTGCCGCGTATCGAGCGTTGCTGCGCCCGCGCCGCGGGCGGCCAAGCTGTCGCACCACCGAGCAGCGTGATGAACTCGCGCCGTTTCATTGCGATGACCCGCAAGCCCAAGGAACATCCCAAGTATAGCAGGTCACGGCCGTGCATCGCAGCAAAAGAGACCTACGCCCCTAATGCAACGGCGAGAATTCCGCCGGCAGGAAGACGTCGGCCTGCTGGGCCAGGAGCTGATCGGGGCCGCCGGGCGGCGGCCAGACGCCGTCCGCCACCGCCTTCGTCCGCAGCCGTTGGCGCTCGTCGAGGCTCGCGTAGGGCCAAATGTGCATGAACCGGATCGCCGGCCCGGTCGCGCTGTACATCGCCGCGAGCAGCGGAGAGACGGTGCTGCGGCCGGGCACCGCGCCCCGCCACAGCTCGATCGTCTTGGCGAGCCGGTCCGGCTTGAGCGCGTAGGTGCGCACTTCGTAGATCGGACCGTATCGGCCCGGTGCGATCGGCGGCATGAAGGGAAAGGAGACGTACATGTCCATCGTCATGCCGACGATGAACTCGGCCAGGCCGAACGGGTTCTTCGATTGCAGCATTGCGGCGCGTTGCGCGACCAACCGTGCCTCATCGTCGCAAGAACGGATGAGCAAAATCTGATTGAGTGCGCCGAGCTCCGAATACCAGCACGCCAACAGCTCACCCGCCGGCGCAACCCCGGAATCTTGTTGCTGCAAGCGAAGAAGCGCGTCGGGATGCGTTCCGGGACGTACCGTGATGATCGTGACGTCATAGGTCATCGTTGCATTTCCTCCGGCATTGCATCTGCCGATCGCTTCCGGCGCGCGCTTTCGGCTTTGGATACGTCGCCGATTGCGGTGGCTCGCGTTGCGACATCGCGCAGCGTCCAACTCGCATTGACACTCTGCCGATATCGGTCCCTACTGTCGTCAAAAGGCTAATGCGCAGCAGCCGCGCCCACAATGGCGGCCGTGGCAACGGCGTCGCAAAAGTTCAGCCCCCGGGAGGACGACGTGACGAAACCATCCGCGATGATGGCGGCCGCGATTGTCGCGACCGCGGCGCTGATCTCGATGCCGTCGGCGCAGGCCGCCGGGACCGTCAAGATCGGGATTCTGTGGCCGCTCACCGGCAACGCGGCGGCCGCCGGGCAGGCGTCGAAGGCGGCCGCGGAAGTCGCCGCCGAAATCGTCAACAACAAGCATCCGGAGCTGGGTAATCTGCCGCTGGCCGCGACCGAGGGCCTGCCGAACCAGGGCGGCGCCAAGCTCGAGCTGACCTTCGTTGACCATCAAGGCAACCCGTCGCTCGCCCAGCAACTGGCGACGCGCCTGATCACGCAGGATACCGTCCATGTGTTGATGGGGGCCTATCAATCGTCTTGCAGCTTCACGGCGACGGCCGTGGCCGAGCGCTACGGCATTCCCTTCATGGTCGGAGAATCAGCGGCGCTGAACATCACCGGCCGCGGCTTCAAATGGGTATTCCGCGGCACGCCGATCGCCAGCGATTATGCCGCGACCTACATGCGCTTCTTCGAGGACATGAAGAAGCAAGGCAAGACGGTCGCCTCGATCGCGGTGGTCAACGAAAACACCGACTACGGCACCTCGGTCGCCGACTCGATCGAAGCCGCGGCGAAGAAGAACAACATCCCGGTCGCGCTCCGAATTCCCTACAGCGCGAGCTCGACCGACGTCTCCGCCCAGGTGCTGCAGCTCAAGGAGAAGCAGCCCGACGTCGTGATCTTCATCAGCTACACCTCGGACTCGATCCTCTACATGAAGACGATGAAAAATCTCGACTACCTGCCGCCGATGGTGATCGGCGACGACACCGGCTTCTCTGATCCCTCCTTCATTCCCGCGGTCGCCGACGTCGCCCAGGGCGCGATGAACCGCAGCGCCTGGGATATCGGCAAACCCGGCAGCACGACCTACAAGATCAACGAGATGTACAAGGCCAAGACCGGCCGCGACCTCGACGACACCAGCGCGCGCAACATGCAGAGCTTCTTTGCTCTGGCCGATGCGCTCGACCGTGCCGGCTCGACCGAGCCGGAGAAGATCCGCGACGCGCTCACCAAGACCGATCTCAAGCCCGAGCAACTGATGATGGGCTACAACGGCGTGAAGTTCGACGACACCGGCCAGAACATCCTCGCCTCCACCTACCTCATCCAGCTCAAGGACAAGGCGTATCGGCTGGTGTGGCCGGACAAGGCGGCGGCCGCCAAGCTCGATTGGCCGATGAAGGGTTGGAAGCAGTAATCGATGCTGCTGGCGCAAGTCATCGTCGGCGGCCTCCTGTTGGGGGCCATCTACGCGTTGTTCTCCTCGGGTCTGACGCTGATCTGGGGCATGATGAACTTCATCAATTTCGCCCATGGCGAGTTCGTCATGCTCGGCATGTACGTGGCGCTGCTCGTCGTGGTGTGGCTCGGCGGGGGACCGGCGGCGTTCGGCTTTGCCGCCGCGTTCGCGCTGTTCGTGCTCGGCGTCGTCGTCTATCTCTCGCTCATCCGTCACGTGATGCGCGGGCCGATGCTGGCGCAGATTCTTTCGACCTTCGGGCTGGCGCTGCTGCTGCGCTACACCGCGTTTTGGATCTTCTCGGCGAATTTCGTTTCGCTGCCGCAAGTTTCGTTGTCCGGCACGCTCAACGTCGCAGGCATTCTGATGCCGGTGCCGCAGCTCGTGGCCGGCGTTGCGGCGATCGCGCTGACCTTTGCGCTGCATCTCTTGCTCACGCGCACCACCGTCGGCAGCCAACTTCTGGCGGTCGCCGAGGATCGCAACGCCGCCATGTTGATGGGGATTCGCCCCGATCGCATGCAGGCGCTCGCCTGGGGGCTGGCGGCGGGCAGCGCCGGCATCGCCGGCGCGCTGATGGCGTTGTCGTATCCGTGGTCGCCCTCCGTCGGCGAGACGTTTGGCCTTACCGCCTTCGTCGTGGTCGCGCTGGGCGGCTTCGGCAGCGTGCCGGGCGCAATGTATGCCGGCCTCATCATCGGATTGATCCAGGCATTGTCGGCTTACTGGTTCGGCCCGATTTACAAAGACATCGTCGTCTATGCGCTGTTCGTTGCGTTGTTGTGGTTGCGGCCGCAGGGATTGATGGGGAAGGCGTGAGGAGGATGGCGTTGTGAAATGGAGCCTGCCTGCGCTCGCGGCTCTGCTGCTGTTCTATCCGTTCATCTTCACCGGCCCCTTCTATTGGGACATCGGGGTTGCATTTCTGCTCGCGGCGATCTCGGCATCGGCCTGGAACATCGTCGGCGGCTATGCCGGCCAGGTATCGGTCGGCCACAGCATGTTCTTCGGCGTCGGCGCCTATACGCCGTTGCTGTTCTATCATCTGTGGGGCCTGCCGCCGGTCGCGGGCGTTCCCGCCGGGATTCTCGTCAGTCTCGGTCTTGCACTCGTGGTCGGCATGCCGACGTTTCGCTTGCAGGGCCACTATTTCAGCATGGCGACGATCGCGGTCGCCGAATTGATCCGCATCTTCGTCGGCACGTGGGAGCTCGTCGGCGCCGCGATCGGGCTGCAAGGACCGGCGGTCGGGCGCGGCTGGTGGGACCTCACCTTCCGCAGCGAGCTTCCGTACTACTACATCTTTCTGGCCGCGCTGGCGCTCGTGCTCTACACGACCTTCGAGGTCGAACGCAGCCGTTTCGGTTATTATCTGCGCGCGATCAAGGCCGGCGAGCGCGCCGCGCGCAGCCTCGGCGTGCCGGTGCGGGAGACGAAACTCAAGGCGCTGATGTTGAGCGCGCTCTTTACCTCGCTCGCCGGCTCGCTCTATTCGATCAAGACTGGGTTCATCGACCCGGAGAGCGGTTTTGGCATTTTGGTGTCGGTGCAGATGGTGATCGTCGCCGCCCTGGGCGGCGCGGGGGCGCTGTTCGGCCCGCTCATCGGCGCGCTGATCCTGGTGCCGCTGCAAACCGCGACCAATACCTGGTTCGGCGGCGGCGGCTCGGGCCTCACCTACATCCTCTATGGCGGCATCATCGTGTTGCTGGCGCGGTTCGAGCCGGGCGGCATGCACGAATGGTGGCAGCGCGTGGCGCCCTTTCTGGCGAGGCGTAAGCATGCTGCTTAGCGCGCAGAACGTCTCCAAGTCATTCGGGAGTTTTTTGGCGGTGCGGGGCGCCGATCTCGCCGTCGCCGAAGGCGAGATCATCGGGTTGATCGGTCCCAACGGCGCCGGCAAGTCCACCTTCTTCAATTGCCTTGCCGGCGACACGGTGCCGACGACGGGCCGCGTGCTGTTCGACGGCGTCGATTTGACGCGCGCGTCCGCCGAGGCGCATGCGCGCGCGGGCATCGGCCGCACGTTCCAAGTGCCGGCGACGTTCGAGGATATGACGGTCCTCGACAACGTGATGGTCGGCGCGTTTCTTCGCTATCGCCATCGCCGCGACGCCCGCGAGTCCGCGTTGCGGGTCATCGAAATGACCGGCTTGGCGCGCCAGAGCGCGCAGCGCGCGCGTTCGCTCGGCACGCCCGGACGCAAGCGGCTCGAGATTGCCCGCGTGCTTGCGACCGGCCCGCGGCTGATGCTGCTCGACGAGGCGCTCGCGGGCCTTACTCCCACCGAGTTGCAGCAGGCGATCGCGCTGGTGCGCCGAATTCACGAATTGGGGATCACGCTCGTGATCGTCGAGCACATCATGGAAGTGATCATGACGCTCGCCCAGCGCGTGTTGGTGTTCAACCAGGGTCACGTGATCGCCCACGGCGAGCCTCGCGAAATTGTCGCGAACGAAGCGGTGATCGAGGCCTATCTGGGCCGCGGCCACCGCAAGCGGAGAGACGCGCAGTGAAGGAGTTGCGGGTTTCGCATCTCAAGGTGCACTACGGCGATCTCATCGGCGTCGCCGACGTCTCGCTGCGAGTCGAGGAAGGCGCCATCGTCGCGCTACTCGGCTCGAACGGCTCGGGCAAGACCACAACGCTCAACGCCATTGCGGGCTTGGTGCAGCCGAGCGGCGGATCGATCGAATGGTGCGGCGAATCGATCAAGCGGCAGCCGGCTTACGTCATCGTCGCCAAGGGGCTTGCGCTTTCGCCGGAGGGTTGGCGGCTGTTCGTTTCACAGACGGTGGAGCAGAATCTGCGTCTCGGCGCCGCCGTGCTCGCCGACAAAGCGCGGATTGCGGCCTTGTTCGAGCGGGTCTACGCGCTGTTTCCCCGGCTGGCCGAGCGGCGCCATCAACTCGCCGGCACCCTTTCCGGCGGCGAACGGCAAATGTTGGCGCTCGGCCGCGCGCTGATGAGCGAGCCGCGGCTGTTGATGCTCGACGAGCCGAGCCTCGGGCTCGCGCCCGGCGTGGTCGAGGCGCTTTATGAAACCCTCGACCGGCTGCACAAGGAGGGATTGACGCTGTTGCTGGCCGAGCAGTCGATCCCGCTCGCGCTCGATATCGCCGACTACGCCTACGTGCTGCAGACCGGCCGCACCGTGCTTGAAGGCAGGGCGGTCGATTTGGAAAAGAACGAACAGGTGCAGGAAATCTATCTCGGCATCGCAACGCGCGCCGGCGCCCAGGACGCGGAGCGGTCGACGTGAATGGGTAGCTGCACAAACAGCGCCGACCGCGGCGCCTCGATTTCGGCGGGCGCCCCCCTCCCCGCTCGCCGGCTCAAGCCGGCACGACCGGAGCGGGACCCTTGCGCAACGCGCTCATGACCGTCTGATCGAGCTTGAGGGTTCCTTGCACCAGCTCGGGCGGGGTCAGCGCCATCCAGCGATTGAGCGAGACATCGGCGTAATAGCTGCTCTTGAACATCTCGAGAAACCGCAGCGGCGTGCTGCCGGTATTCTCGATGTAATGGCCCATGGCGAACGGAACGAAGCCGACGTCGCCGGCCTGATAGTCGAAGGTGCGCGCATCGCCGGACGACGCGAACACACCCATGCGGCCCTGTCCCTCGATGTAATATTGCCACTCGTCGGTGTTCGGATGCCAATGCAGCTCGCGCATCCCGCCCGGCAGGATCTCGACCAGCGCGGCCGCGATCGTGACGGACGCGGAGAAATTCTTGGAATCGGCGATGCGGACCGTTCCGCTCTTGGTCCGGATCGGGTCCTGCGCCATCAGGCGATGACTGAACGACTGCGGCACCCGCGATGCCCCGGGAATCTGGTCGGACGCAAGCGGCCCGGGCACGGGCAGCGGAAAGATGTAGAGCTCGCTCGGGTCGGGCGTGTTGGCAAAGGAGGATGCCGGCACGCCGAAGTTCTTCGCGAGAACGTCGGGCGGCACGTGCTTGAACCAATCGCTGATCAGGAACGTGTTGTCCTCGGAAAAGCTGCCGTCGTCGAACACGAGCAAAAATTCGCAGCCGTCGGGCTCCAGCCCCTGGATCGAGTGCGGAATTCCCGCCGGGAAGTACCAGAGGTCGCCGACGCCGACGTCATCGACGAAATTGCGGCCGTCCTGGTCGACGCCGGTGATGCGCGCACGACCATACAGCATGTAGGCCCATTCGGCGGCCTTGTGCCAGTGCAGCTCGCGCACGCCACCGGTGTTCAGGCGCATGTCGACGCCGGCGATGTCCTTGGAGATTCCGAGCTCGCGCTCCGTAACCTGACGGGTCCAGCCGCCGCGCTCCAGTCGCATGTGGGATTGCGAAAACGGAAACTTCAGGTTCGCCACCGTGCCGTGATCGGTCGCGGGCGGCACGTAGATGTCCGGATTCTGCAATTCGAGCGGAACGTTGCGCGGTCCGGGATCGGTGCCGCCGCGTCCCGGACGCATCGGTTGCGGTGTGGCGGCCGGCGCATTCGGCGTCTGCGCATTGGCGGCGGCCACGCTGGCGATTCCTACGGCGGCGGTGCTCAGAACAGTGCGGCGCGAGAAGCTCATGACGCTTTTCTCCCTTGGTAGCGAAAGCAGCGGATTCGCAATGGCCCGCGGCCGTCGTCGGCCGGTAACCGCGTGATTATGAGACCGGCGCCCCGGAGCCGGCCCGTCGCGCTCGATCCGCGCGACAACGAAAATAATGACTCAAGGGCGCCGGGTCACCTCGGCGCGCCACCGTCACCGGTGCGCTCACATTCCCTTGACGAGCTGGCCGCGGATTTCCCCGCCGGGGTGAGCGCCAGTGTGGACGTTGACGTACCAGCGCCCGGCGAGCAGGTCGGCGGCCTGGGCGTCGGTCAGATTGGCCGAATTTTCGAACGGGCTCGCGCTCGGCGTAATCGGCACGGCGACGCCGGCGTTCTTGCCGGGTTCTGCCGGCCCGTGGAAATGTGCCATCGTGGCCGGGCCGGTCAGCCCGGAATAATTGCCCTTCCAGGTGAGCTGCTTGCTCGCGCTGTCGTAGGTCGCGGTCACCGTGCCCGTGGCTTTGCTGTCGTTCGGCGGCACTTCCTCGCTGGCTTTGAGCTCGGCCTTGAACGAGATCGTCTCGGCGAACACAGGAGACGCAAACATAACGCACGCGGCAAGCACGACGCCCGGCAATGCGGGGCGCAAGATCATCAGACTAATCATCGAGTCCTCCCTTGTTTTGCCGAAGCGCGCCCGCCCTTTGACGTTTCTTTTGTTGCAGGACGCTTCGCCTTCACGAGTCGATCGTAATCGCTTTGGGTGCGCTCGGCGTAGGCCATCGCGAAAGACGCCAGCGCATCGTCCATGGCGTCGTTTTTTCCCATATACCCCGCGAGCACCGCTGGATCCGCCGAGCGCGCATGGGCGCGTGCGAGCGTGCGCCCGCACAGATGCGCATAGCTCGCCAGCGCTCGCTGTTCCACCAGCTCGCTGATCGATCCGAGACGCCGGTTCTTCAATTGGCGCACGTAGAAATACCGCCCTGACGGGTCGTCCTGCGTCCAACCGAGGAAGACGTCGCTCGCCGCCTGCATGGCGCGTTGACCTTCGACCACGCGCCGGCCCGGGTGATCCTGGAATTTCGGCCCGAGGCACTCGAGGACGGATTTCCCCGCTTCTTTGACCTGAAGAAACAGCGGAGCGCCGTCGCCGCTCATGAACAGGCCGATGGCGCAGAACGTACCGACGCTTCCCACCCCGACAACTTTGAAAGCCACGTCCTTGAGCGCGTAGCGCTCGACGAGGTGACGCCGCTCCGGCGCAAGATAGTCTTGGTAGGACGCAAACACGCGCTTGGAATCCACCCGATCGCGCGAGTCATGTTTTGCAGTGAAATGATAAATGCGCGGCGGCCTGTTTTCGATGCGCGGCTGCTTGCCCTTCACCAGATGCGGAAAGTTGTCGTCCTCTTCGATGTGTTCGATTGTCTTTGCAACGATGGCGGTGAGCTGTCGTCTGAGGGAGATGTCATCGATGCGTTCGATTTCCCGCGCCAGATCGACCTTGCTGTGCCAGATTTCCAGCGGCGACAGCTTGGCGAGAATGCCTATTCGGTTGCGGTATGCCTGCGCGGTCTCCGCCGCGATCACCCGCGCCCGCTTCTTGGGAAGCTTCGCTGCCAGCGCGGCAACCGCGACGCTTGCAACCAACCGCTTGAGGTCCACCGTGAAATCGATTCCGGCCAGCGTCTCGTCGAAATCATTGATGTCGAATACGATGTTCTGTTCCGGGGTGGCGAAAGCTCCGAAGTTCATCAGATGGCAGTCGCCGCAGGCCTGGACGGAAATGCCGGCGCGCGCTTGGTGTTTGAGGTCCTCGGCCATCACCGCGGCGGCGCCGCGCAGGAACGCGAACGGACTTGCAAGCATGCGCTCGTAGCGAACCGGTATCAGCTCCGGCACGCGGCTACGATCGCCCGCGGCCAGGATGGCGACCGGATCGCGATCGCCGGATCCGAGCAGCTCGGCGTGGCGCTCGCGCGGTACCTTTTGGCGCAGGCGCTTGCCGTGCGCATAACGCTCGGCGAGCGGGCCCCAGGGGGTTTGGCTCATCTGGCCTGCGACATAAAGCATGCGAACCGTCGATACCGGTCGCGCCGCTGCATGGGCGCTCGCGCGGCGCCAGCGGGATTTCCAGCCGATATTACGCGAAGACCCCTACGCCTTCCTAGCCTCCACGCGCGTGCGCTGTTCTCCCCTTGTGGGGCGGCGACGGCGCGGCTAGGCCGTCAGCACCTCGAGCACGTGACCGTTCGGATCTCGAAAGTAAAACCCGCGTCCGCCGCGACGGTGATTGATCTTCATATCGTCGAGCGAGCCCGGGCCGCTGCCATAAGCAATGCCCTCGGCGCGGACGCGATCGAAGATGCCGTCAAACTCCGCCTCATCGACTTTGAAGGCATAGTGGTGACTCTCGAA
>JAFAHL010000138.1 GCA_019237215.1 Hyphomicrobiales bacterium
GGCTCGTGAGCTTTCCCTCGATGACGGCTCGACGCTCCCCTATGATACGCTCGTGCTGGCGACCGGCGCGCGGCACGCCTATTTCGGACACGACGCCTGGGAGCCGTTCGCGCCTGGCCTCAAGACGCTTGAGGACGCGACGACCATCCGGGGCCGTATTCTCCTCGCCTTCGAAGAGGCGGAGCGTGAGCCCGACGAGCAGAGGCAGGCGGCGCTCATGACCTTCGTCATCGTCGGCGCCGGCGCAACGGGAGTCGAGCTCGCCGGCACGATCGCCGAGCTGGCGCGAGCTACTCTGCCCGCGGACTTCCGTCGCATCGACACGCGACAGGCACGCATCGTGTTGATCGAGGCTGGCTCGCGCGTCCTGCCCGCTTTCGCCGAGGACCTGTCCATCTATGCCAAGCGTTCGCTGGAACGGCTGGGCGTCGAGGTCGTGCTTGGGCTGCCGGTCTCGGAATGCAACGCCGACGGGGTCGTCTTCGGCGGCGGGCGGCTGGCTGCGGCGACGATCATATGGGCCGCGGGAGTTCAGGCCTCGCCCGCGGCGCAATGGCTCAATGCTCCCGCGGACCGGGCAGGGCGTCTCAAGGTTGAACCGGACCTGACGGTCCCCGCACATCCGGAGATTTTCGTGATCGGCGACGCGGCCATCGTCTTTCGACCGGATGGGCGGCCTGTTCCAGGCATCGCCCCGGCCGCTAAGCAGGAAGGCGCCTATGTCGCCAGCGTCATCCGCGCCCGACTCCGCGGCGCGGCCGCGCTGGGGCCCTTCCGCTACAAGCATGCCGGAGACTTGGCCACGATCGGCAAGCGACGCGCCGTGATCGACTTCGGCTGGATCAAGCTCAAGGGCGCGTTGGCCTGGTGGCTTTGGGGCTCCGCGCACATCTACTTTCTGATTGGGGTCCGCAACCGGCTAAGCGTCGCGCTCAATTGGGTTTGGATTTACGCGCGCGACCAGCGCAGCGCACGGCTGATTACCTGGCGAGGCGGAGAGGAGGGCGGAGCTTCTCGTTTCTCGCGTCGGGAGATGGATCGGATTTGAGCGGCAAGGCATCGGACCTTTGTCCGCTACAGGGCCGATAATCTGCCACTGGTCCCCTCAGACGACGGAGACCCGCCGATACCAAAAGGCCGACGGGAATGACCTCCTTGGCCACGCCCCGAATGCCGCTCCGGGCTCGACCGCGCCCGCCGGAGCCGAGGTTGCCCGCGGCGGCCCGCGCCGAAGACGTTGGGGCCGAAGCTGGGTCGGTGGGCGGAAGATCTCGATCGGCTGCTGGCGGCGGCCGAATTTGACGGCCTGGGCCTTGGCGTCAGCTCGGCCGACCGCGGTGCGCTCCATGATGCGCCAGCGCTCGAGCTTCGCGGCGACGCCGAGCGCCGCAAGGACGATCTCCGCAAAATCCGAAGTCGCGTCAACGATCGGCTCGGCGGGCGAGCGACGGCCGGCACCGGCCTTCTGCAGCTCGCCCGCGATGACGAGCAAGTCGGTCGTGTCACGCGAGAGGCGATCGACGGCAGGAATAATCACCACGTCGCCCTCCCGACTGGTCGCCAGCAGCTTTTCCAGCTCCGGCCGATCGGCCGTCACGGCGCTAAGCTTCTTGCGAAAGATAGATACGCTGACAGCTGGCCGCCTTGAGGTCGGCGAGCTGCGCTGCCAAGTTCTGGCCTTTGCCGGATACGCGCGCATAGCCGTAAGTCGTCATAGGGGCCGCCGCGCGCCGTGGCGAAAGCGCATAATGACAATCTCGCCACCAGCAAGCCGATAGTCGAGAAAGTAGGGGTAAGGCGAGAGCGCCAAGCGGCGAACGCCGCCCCAGCTCGTCCGATGCCCCGCATAGGGATGATCTTCAAGCATCGTCACTACCTCGCGCATGCGCTCGCGCACGGCCTTTTCGCCCTGCGGCGAGCGCGCCGCGATGTAGTCAAGAACCTGGTCGATCTGGCGAACGGCATGGTTGGTGAAACGAACCTTCAAGGCCGGCGCTTCGTCCAGAGCGCTTGCACCTGTTCATCGGTCGCCAGGTCGCCGCGAGCAATTTCCTCGTCGGCGGCGGCAAGGTCGGCTTCTTCCTCGGGCGTGAGCTGAATCACCGGGAGGTCGGCATAGAGCATCATCATATGCGCGATCTCGTCTTGCTGCTCGGGAGCAAGCCGCCGCGCGGTTTCAACCGCCTGGTCGAGCAATTTGGTCATGGCGTCCTCATCGGCTGGCAGCCCGGTCATTATTTTGACAGAGTCACATTTCCCTGCCGAGGCGCGGTTTAACCAGAGTCCCTTCTGTGTTGGGTGCGGAAGCGGGATTCGATGGCGCCGCGACGGCGCTCGTGGCGCTCGTTGATACGGGCGACGAGCGCCTCTCTCCCCTCCGGCTTGCGCGGCAAAGTCTCTTTGAGCATCTCCACGATGTCGCGCGGCGTCAGCAATTCGAGGCCAGGCTGTTGGGCGACGCGTCGTTCGAGGATGAACAACATCGCCAGCATCACCATCGTCACGTGGTGATGCCATGAGCGCCATCCCAGCGCCTGATAGTCGGCCAGGCCGCACTCGCCCTTGCCGTCTTCGAAAGCGCGCTCGACCCAGTAGCGTTGCCCCTGCATCTGGGCCAACTGGAGCTGGGGCGTATCGGCCGGGGCGTTCGAGAAGGTGTATTTGATCGTCGTGACCGATCCGACTTCGCGGCGGATGATCAGATGCCAGCAACGCGGCCGCTCTTCCTCGCCGTCCCAGGCCCAGACCCGTCGGGACGCGATATCGACCCGCAACTTTCCGCGCGTGCAGTCGCGTAAGGTGTAGCGCGTCCAGTCCTGCGGAGGAACGCCCTTGGCCAGTTTCTCGACGGTGACGGGGGGCGTGGCGGCCTTCCGCTTCTTCGACGGGCGCCCACGGCCCGGGTTGGACGCGGGAACATGAAGTCCCGGCTCCTCGGTCCAAACCCGTTGCGTGCGATGCACGTCGACGACGAAAACTTCCTTTGCGTCTTCGAGCGCCCTCAGAAAGCCAGGCTCCTTGCCATAACCGGCGTCGGCGCCCACGAACGCGAACCGAATTCCCCGGGCGCGCGCCCGCCGCACGATGTCGAGCGCATGTTCGCTCTTCGATATCTTCTTCCGCGCCGCCTCGGGGATCCCCGCCAACTCGCAACGCGCCGGGTCTTTGATCCAGCGGTCCGGCAAATAGAACCGCATGTCGACCGGCGTGTGCCGCTCGCCGTCCGTCAGCACCGCGAACACCGCGACCTGGCAATTGTCGACCTTGCCCAACCGCCCCGTCCATTGCCGGGCCACGCCGACCGAACGATCCCCCTGCTTGGGGAAGCTGCTCTCGTCGATGATCAGGGCGCTCGTCGGCTTGTCGCCCAGAAGACGATCCGCGTCCTCTCCGATCTGCGCCACCACCGGCTCGTGGTCCCACGGCGAGTTGCTGATGAAATGCTGAAACTGCTGGGCGCAGCCATCCTCAACCACGGCGGCCATCGCCTCGAACGTGCAGTCTTCCGCTTGCGCCAGTCCGCACAGATACCGGCGCGCCACGACCGCGTTGTTGCGCGTGCGGGTGCGGAAAAAACCGCCATAGCGGTCGAGGAACCCCGCGAACGCCGCAGCCATTTCCTCCACCAGCGATTCGGTCAGCCATCATCCGCACATACGGTTACCTGACGAACCGCCAGCTTCACGTCGCCCTCCAAATCAATGATCAATTGTGGCGCCA
>JAFAHL010000370.1 GCA_019237215.1 Hyphomicrobiales bacterium
AGTCGTGCTCGATACACTGGTCGAATCTGCGGCACGCCTTTGCGAGGCGGAAATGGCCGCCATAGTCCAGCCAAGGGGCGACGCTTTCCGATTCGCCGCCAGCTATGCGTACAATCCCGAGTATCAGGCATATATGCAAAGATATCCAGTTCCCTTGAGCCGGGGGTCGGTCGCCGGTCGCGCCGTTCTCGATCGCAGAACCGTTCACGTCCCGGATGTGCTGACCGATCCGGAATATGAAATCACCGAACGCACAAGAGTAGGTGAAATTCGCACGTTGTTGGGCGTCCCCCTGATGCGTGAGGGAACACCTATTGGCGCGCGCGACAGCGGGATGGAAGCAGCGTCGTGACCAAAATACTCTACGTCGAGGACAACGACGACAACGTCTACATGCTCAAGATGCGGCTCGAGCTGCTGGGCGATTTCGACGTTGTGGCGGCACCGGACGGCGAGCAGGGCTGCGCGATGGCGCTGAGCGAGCGCCCTGACGTCATCCTGATGGATCTCGAAATGCCGGTGGTCGACGGCTGGGAGGCGACGCGACGACTGAAGGACGATCCACAAACGCGCGACATCCCGATCATCGCGCTCTCCGCGCACGCGCTCGCCGGCGAGCGCGAGAAGGCGCTCGCGGCCGGATGCGACGAGTTCGACACCAAGCCGATCGAATTCGAGCGGCTGGTCGCGACGTTGCGGCGGGTGCTCGCGGCTCGCGAATGACACTCTCGTCGCAAGCACTCCTCGGGCTTCGAGCACTGTTGCAAAATCTAATCTTCGGTAGAGACACGGGCTTTTATCGTGGTCATGATATAATGTGCTAACGGCGCAGTGGGTGCGCAGGTCAGATGCAGCCGCGTGACAGACTTTCATTCTCTGCGATTACCAAACGCCCCGCGCTTCGATTCCCCAGCGGCATCCGGTTGGTGGTGTGGCCGGTGTTGGCGCTCGAAGAGTGGGATATTTCGCGTCCAATGGCGCGCATGGTCATTTCACCTCCGCAAGGTCAGCCTCAGCTCCCGGATATGCCGAACTGGAGCTGGCATGAGTACGGGATGAGGGTCGGCTTCTGGCGACTGCGAAAGATGCTGGGGCAAGTTGGGGCTAAGCCCACGGTCACATTGAATGCGAGAGTTTGCGAAACTTACCCCGAAGTCGTCGAGGCGTGCGTCGAAAACGGCTGGGAGCTCAACGCGCACAGTTACGACCAGGTACCGATGCACAAGCTCGACGATCAGCGCGGCGTCATCATGAAATCAATGGACATCATCGAAAAATTCTGGGGTAAGCGACCGCGTGGCTGGTTCGGGCCTGGCCTGACGCAAACCTACGAGACTCTCGATTACCTCGCGGAAGCCGGCGTTGAATATATCGGCGACTGGGTTCTCGACGATGAACCCGTGACACTAAAAACGACGCATGGGTCGGTTGTGGCGCTCCCCTACAACTTCGAGCTTCACGACATCGTCATGATGGCTCTGCAGCATCATCCATCCGAGATGATGTATCGGCGCGCACTGGACCACTTCACGTGCCTCTACGAGGAGTCAGGCGAGCGGGCAAAAATCATGGCTATCGCGTGCCACCCCTATCTTTCCGGCGTGCCGCACCGGATTGGGCATGTCCAGCGCACCTTCGAAGAGATTCTAAGTCGAGACGGCGTGGTCGCTTGGGATGGTTCCAGGATCCTCGATTGGTATCTCGCTCAGCAAGGCCAGCGCGGATAGGCTGGTGGGCATGTCGGTCGCACGATCGCTCTCCGCTTTCGTTCCCCATGATTTGACCGCACCCCTGAGCGGGGCCGGCGCTGGCCCGCTGGCCGGTCTGACTGCGGCCGTCAAGGACATGTATGATATCGTGGGATATCGCACCGGTGGGGGCAGCCCGGATTGGCTCGATGCACAGGCTGCGGCCGCATCGACCGCCGCCGCAGTGGTTCGCATCCTGGAGGCGGGCGCAACAATTGTCGGCAAGACGGTCTGCGACGAATTCTTCTACAGCGTATCCGGTGCCAACGCCCACTACGGCACCCCGATCAACCCTCGCGCGCCGGATCGGTTGCCGGGGGGGTCGTCGAGCGGCTCGGCATCGGCGACCGCCGCGGGAACGTGCGACTTTGCCTTGGGCAGTGACACCGGCGGATCGGTGCGCGTGCCCGCCGCGTTCTGCGGGATCTACGGGATCAGGCCGACCCATGGACGGATCGATCTTTCCGGCGCAATGCCCATGGCGCCATCGTTCGATGTCGCCGGGTGGTTTGCAAGCGGGCCCGGAATCTTCCGACGCGTCGGTGAGGTCATTCTCGATCGCTCACGAACGCCGGCCCCGATCGAAAACCTGACCGTTTTGGAGGATGCATTCGAGCAAGCGGATAAAGATGTCGCGATGTTGCTACGGGAAGCTCTCGACGACATGACCGATGCCCTGCCAAAGGCCGCAAGCGGCCGTGTTGCTTCCGATGGTCTCGACCGCTGGCGCGAGACCTTCCGCGTGATCCAAGCGGGCGAGGTCTGGCGCAACTACGGAGAATTCGTCAAGACGCACCGGCCGCGGCTCGGTCCGGGGATTCGCGAACGCATGGAATTGGCGGCAAAGGTGCCGGAGCGGGATATCGAGCAGGCGCGGCAGGAGCACGCGCGGGCGCGCGATCACATCCGCGCAATGGCGCAACCGGGCACCATCCTTGCGCTGCCAACCGCGCCTTGCGTCGCGCCGCTCTTGGATACTCCGTCGGATGCGCTGGAATCGTTCCGCGTGCGCGTCATGCGCCTCACTTGCATCGCGGGCCTTGGCGGACTGCCCCAGGTCACTCTGCCCATCGGATCGCTTGCCGGCTGCCCCGTCGGACTCTCGTTCATAGGATGGGCCGGCGGCGATGAAGCCCTGCTGGCGCTCGCCGTGAAACTCGCGCGCCACTGCGGATACGCAAATTAAGCTTAAAACAGCGCTATCACATAATAGAAAGACCGCCGTCGACGGCGAGCGTCGCCCCAGTGATGAACGAGGCCTCGTCGCTGGCAAGCCAGAGAATCGGCCAAGCAATCTCCTGCGGCGTCGCCCAGCGCCCGAGCAGCGATGTCGTCTGGCGCTCGGTCTTGAGCGTCTCGACGCTCTTGCCGGCGGCTCTGGCTTTCGAGATATGGAAGTCGGTCAGCGTCGAGCCGGGACAGACCGCGTTGACGCGTACGCCGTGCGCCACTTCCTCGAAGGCGAGCGTGCGCGTCAAGGCGAGGATGCCGGCCTTGGTCGCGTCGTAGAGGCCCATGCCCTTGCGGCCGGTCAGCGCATAGCACGACGAGACGTTGACGATACTGGCGCGACCGCTGCGGCGCAGCGCCGGCAGCGCCGCCTTGCAGTAGTTGGCGGTGCCAACGAGATTGACGCCGGCCATGGCCTGCCACTCGGCGGGAGTTGCGTCGGCGATCGCGGAATAATTCCGCATCGCCGCGTTATTGACCAAAATGTCGATCCGGCCAAAGGTCTGGAGCGCATGCTCGACCGCGCGCGCGGCCGCGCTGGCGTCGGCAACGTCGGCCGCAAACGTCGAGACGCGTGCGCCCGGCAGCCGTTGCGCAATCGCCGTCATCGTGACTGCCAGCGCGTTCGCGTTGGCATCGACGAGCACCGCCATCCCGCCTTCAGCGCAAACGAGCTCACCGGTCGCCGCGCCGATGCCCGCGCCACCGCCGGTGATCAGCGCGGCTTTGCCTTCGACCCGGTTCATCACTCGGTCGGAACGATGCCGAGCTCCTTGGCGGCGGCAGCCACACGCGCGCGCTGCAGCTCGACCGCGGCATGGAGTTCGGCAGGGTCGCCGAAGTTGGGAAGCTGCCCGGTGTCGTTGAGCCGCGCCGCAATCGCGGGATCGGCGCCGACCTCCCCGACATCCGCCGCGATGCGCGCGCGCAGCGGCAGCGGCATTTCGGCCGGGCCGAAAAATCCCACCAACCCGTCGAGCGCAAGGTCCGGATAGCCGGCCTGCGTGACTGTCGGCAGATCGGGTAGGACTGGTGCTCGAACGCTGTTGGTCACGGCGAGCAATTTGAGCTTGCCGGCCTGCAGCTGAGGTCGCACGATCGCATAGGCTGTTTCGTTGAGCTGAATGCGCCCGGCGGCGAGGTCGTTGGCCGCCTCGACCTGATTGCGATACGGGACCTTCGAGAGGCTCAACCCAGCACTGCGCAGGAAGCCTGCCACCAGAAAGTCGATGGCCCCGGTCGTGCCGGCCCAATTGAGCTTGCCCGGCTGCGCGCGCGCCAGCGCGACGAACTCCTGGAGCGATTGCGCCGGCAGGTCCGCGGGCACCGCCATGACGATGATCGTGTTCGACACCCGCGCGATCGGCTGCAGATCCTCGGGCTTGTAGGGGAGGTTCTTGTAGACGAAGGGATGCGCGGTGAACGAGGACGTCGGCGAGGCCAACAGCACGTGATCGTCTTGGGCGGCGATCATCGCGCTGATCGCAACGAGCCCATCGCCGCCGGGGCGGTTCTCGACCACAACCGGCTGGCCCCAATGCTTGCTCAGCCGGTCGGCGAGCAGTCGGGTTCCGATATCGACGCCACTGCCGGGGCCGAGCGTCACCAGGAACTTCACGGGGCGCTGCGGCCAGGTTTGCGCCGGCGACGGCGTCGCTGAGACAACGAACGCAAGCGCGGCCGCCAGAATGCAAACGCAACGCAGTCTATTGCGCATCGGCCTTCTCCAAATGCACCGTGAGGTCGAACGGCGCGTTCAGATCGAATACACTGGCTGCTCCAAGCCGCCGGTCAAGTGGGTCTTGGCCCATTCCTGCGGCTTCACGTTGCGATCGAGCAGCACGCCGGCGGCGCGCACGCGCTGTGCGTCGGCGTCGAGCGCCGGCGGCGTGGCGCCATCCTGCATCGCGATCGCAGCTTCGTACAGCATGCGGCGCGCCATGACGATCGCGCGGTCAGTCGGTAAGAGCTTCTCCTTCGCGTGATCCTGGATCGGCCCCATGCTCTCCTGCAGCGAGGCATCTTGCATGGCGATGCCGAAAACGCCGCTATAGGCGCGCTTCTCCTTTTGTGCGCGGCGATCGATCAGGTAGTCGTTGTCCTTGTTTGCCAGCGGCCGGAACGTCCCGGGCACGTAAGGGCAATGGATGCCTTTGCCCTCCTGCATGTGGTGCCGCTCCTCCTCGGACAGCGGACGATCGGGGCGGAAGTTGATGCTCCAGGCCCAGCAATGGTGGTCGTCGATCGGCACCCAGACATGACCGCCGAGCGCGTGATCGCCGAACGGCGGGATCAGCGTGAACCACGGAAACAGCCACTGGGTGACCCGCCAGTAGTACGAGTCGGGCTCGCCGTTGCGGCGGCCGTACAGCGTCAAGCCGAAGGGTGCGCTCTCGATCTCGAAGATCACGTTGCCATCGGCCTTAATATACTCGTTCGCCTTGGCGCCCTCGTGCATCGGGTCCTCGTCCACCTCGAAGCGGTGCACGTAGGACACGTGGCTGGTGTCGATGCCGCCTTCCATGGCCTGAAGATAATTGCACTCCTGCAGGCGTTTCGAGACGAAGACGTGGCTCGCCGGCAGATTGCACCACTCGACGGCGGGGGGCGCGGGTTCCTTGCCCTTCGGTCCCATATAGGCCCAGACCATGCCCGCGCGCTCGATGCAGGGGTAGGCCTTGATCCCCATGTGCTTGCAGGCCTGGGGCGCCGACGGCACGTCGACGCATTGCCCGTCAATCGCGAACTTCAGGCCGTGATAGGCGCAGCGGAT
>JAFAHL010000396.1 GCA_019237215.1 Hyphomicrobiales bacterium
GTGCCGCATCTACTATGAAGTCACGGGATCGGGTCCGCCGATCATTTTTGCCCATGGGGTCGGTAGCAATCACCAGACTTGGTGGCAGCAGGTCCCGCATTTTTCCGATCGTTTCACCTGCGTTACGTTCTCACATCGCGGCTATCCGCCATCAAGCGAGATCGGCATCCCCGATCCCAGGGAATTCGCCGGCGATCTCGCCTCCTTAGTCGAGCATCTGCAACTTCCCGACGTACGTCTGGTGGCGCAATCGATGGGCGGCTGGACCGCTACCGAATATATCCTCACCCACCCACAGCACAATGTGCGTGCGCTTGTGCTCGCATCTACGTGTGGGACCATAAGCAGAGCCTCGGTGCCATCGACCGACCCTCAAAGACTGATCGAGTATGATCGCAAGGCGGCTGAAGCCACCGCGGATATGTTACGCCGCGGAATTTCCCCGCCCGCGGGCGAACGAATGGCGAGGGAGCAGCCGCGGCTCCATTTCCTTTACCGCGAGATCGCCAACGCGAGCGCCGCCTTCGACCGGGTGGAGCTTCGCAAGCGTATTTTCGCGATGACCAACCGGTCGCCCGACTTGCTTCACGGATTTATGATGCCGACACTCTTCATCACCGGTGAGGAAGACATTGCAAATTTCCCACCCTTCATCGCCGATGCGCTCGCCCCCCTGATGCCGAATGCCAGAGTAGAACACGTGCCCGAGGCCGGACACTCCGTGTATTTTCAAAGGGCGGATGTCTTCAATCGGCTGGTAGACAACTTTCTGTCAAGGGTCGGCTGACACTGCTTACCTGGTCGTCGCACCTGACGGGGCGCCAAGAGTTCATCGTACCGAGGTCAAGGCGCGTGACCCGCGGTTGGATGTTTCACAAATTCCGTTTCTCGCGAATATCCTGGCCGCGATGTCTCCTGTGGGTCTTGGTTGCGTGATAACGTCTTGAGCCGGTTTGAGATCGCAGTGGATCGTTCCGCGAGCGGCGACTTGGCTTGAATTGGATCAGAATCGCACCTTCGACCTCCCTGGGGCAATCAGTGCGATCTTGGTGGGGTGATGGAGCCGGCGACCGCGTTGTGGCGTCACGCCCTCATCGCCGCAATCAGCGGCTCGACGCCCATGATGTTCATCGCGCGCGTGATGTTGTAGGCGAGTACGTGCAACGCCATCTCGGTGGCGACCTTCGGCAGACGCTTCATCAGGAAGTGCGTGGCGCCCATACGCATCTTCAGCGTGCCGAACGGATGCTCGACCGTCTCGCGGCGTTCACGCATCGCCCTCGGATTTTCGTCAAGCCGCTTCTGCGCGGCTTCCAGCAGGTGCTCGTGCTCCCATCGCGGAATGCGCCGTTCATTGCCCGTCGTACATTTCGGCTTCAGCGGGCAATTCGGACAGGCGTTCGTCCAATAGCGCCGCATCATCTTGCCGTCCTGCTCGGACGTCATGCGGTACGTCAGCTTCTCGCCCGCGGGGCAGCGATAGATGTCCTCGGCAGCATCGTAGACGAAGTCCTGCTTGCCAAAACGGCCATCCGCCTTCGCGCCCGACGTCATCGGCTTCGGCAACGTCACCGCAATGCCGGCATCATCGCAAGCCTTGATCTCCGTGCTGCTGTAGTACCCGCGATCGGCGACCGCCTCGAGCTTGTCGACCCCGAGCACTACCTTGGCTTGGATGCCCATGTTGGCAAGTTGTGCCCGATCCGTGCCGCTATTCGTCACCTCGTGTGCAATGATGAGATGGTGCTCGGTATTCACCGCGACCTGCACATTGTAGCCGACAACGCCCGAGCCGCGCCCGCTCGTGGCCATCGACCGGCAGTCGGGGTCGGTCAGCGAGATCTGCTGATCGGGAGAAGCCAGCATCTCCTGCTCGTAGGCTTCAAGTTTGCGTATTTCGATCGCCAGCTTGGCAAGTTTCTCTTTCAGGTGTGCGGTCTTAGCGGCAAGCGCCTCCGACGGCTCCTGCAGGTCGGCCGTGTCGAGCTGCGCCAGATAGCGCGCCACGCTCTCCTCCAATTGGCGGCGCCGTCGCTCGACCTTGCCCTTCGTGAAGTTCTTGTCGCGCGTGTTGACCGCCTTGAATTTGGAGCCGTCGATCGCCACGCTCGCCTTCGTCAGCAAGCCCATCTGGCGGCATAGCTCGACAAAGCGCGCGCAAACCTTCTTGATGGCGGGGCCATTGTCCTTGCGGAAGTCGGCAATGGTCTTGTCATCCGGCGTCAGCCGCCGGACGAGCCAGATCACCTCCAGATTGCGCTTCGTCT
>JAFAHL010000467.1 GCA_019237215.1 Hyphomicrobiales bacterium
ACCGGCTTGCCGGCGGCCTTGACCGCGGCGGCGAAGTCGCGGCTCTGGCGCTGGAACTCGGGCGTTTCCAACGTGCCGTGGACCAGCGCCACCGGCGCCGCCAGCAGCTCGAGATGACGCTGCGGGCTGAGCTTGTCCTCGACCTCGTCGGTGAATTTGACGTAGCTCGACCGCTTGGACAGCCGCACCGGCTTGAGGTCGTACATGCCGCTACCGCACACGCCGCCCTTGATGACGGTGGGCGGCAATCCGAAGTCCTTTTCCCAATCCGTGGTCAACAGCACGCCGGCGAGATGTCCGCCGGAGGAGTGGCCGCAGACATAGAGCCGCTCGGGATCGCCACCGAAGCTCTTGGCATTGCGGTAGACCCAGGCGAGGGCGCGGCGCACCTGGTCGGCCATGACCATCAGATCGCCGCCGGTCTCGAGCACATTGTTGAAGTCGAGCACGACGTGATGCGCGCCGGCATTGACGAACATCTCGGCCGCGTAGGCGTAGTTGATGGCGAGCCCCGCGCGCCAGGCGCCGCCGTGGACGAAGACGCTCACGGCAGCGTTCGGCACTTTGGCGGTGAAGAGGTCGAGCGCCTCCATCGGCGTCGCGCCGTAGGCGAAACGCTGGGGCGCGCCGAGGCGTTCGCGGGCGAGCTCGCTGTTGCGGGCGCAGCGCTTGAGGATGTCGTCGCGATTGGGGGCGTAGACGAGCTGGTCATACGCGTCGTCGAGATCCTGCTGGTCCATGTCGAGCCAGACCAGCGGTCCCTTGACCCGTGGCGGTTGCGGCGGCCGTTGCGCCAACGCCGATCCTCCCGCGCCGAGGACGGTGGCGGCGACGAGCGCGCGGCGCGTGAGCCCGTTGCGGCGTGAGGGCGGCATGGAGGAAGCGGCCGTTACGCCGCCGTGCTCAGCCGCATCTGCGCCAGCACCGCGCGGCCGAGCAGCCCGTAAGGATTGGCCAGCGTCTCCAGCATCTCGAAGTGGTTGTAGCCCTCGCCGACGATGAGCTCGACCGGCTTGCCGGCGGCCTTCACCGCCGCGTAGAAGTCGCGAGTCTGGCGCTGGAATTCCGGCGTCTCATAGGTGCCATGCGCCAGAATGAGCGGGGTGTTGAGCTTGTCGATATGCCGCTGCGCGCTCAGCGCCTCCTCCATCTCGTCGCTGAACTTGACGTATTTCGAGCGCTTGGAGAGCCGCACCGGCTTGAGGTCGTACATGCCGCTGCCGAGCGTCGCGCCCTTGAGGATGTCGAGGGGAAGGTTCTCCTTGGGCCAATCGTGGGTCACCACGCAGCCGCCGATGTGCGAGCCCGAGGAGTGCGAGCTCAGATAGAGCCGGCCGGGGTCGCCGCCGAAGCTCTTGGCGTTCCTGTAGACCCAGCCGACGGCGCGGCGCACCTGCTCGACCATGGGAAAGAGGCTGCCGCCGGCGTCGTCGACATTGGTGAAGTCGAGGATGACGAAATGCGCCCCCGCCCGCACGAATGGTTCGGCCAGACAGGCGTAGTCGGCGGCGCGGTTGGCGCGCCATGCTCCGCCGTGGACGAAGATATTGACCGGCGCGTTCGCCTCCCTGGTGCGGTAGATGTCGAGCTTCTCGATTTCGGTCGCGCCGTAGGCGACGCGCGCGGGCGCGCCGATGGCGGCGCGCGAGCGCTCGCTGTTGACGATGCGGCGCTTGGCGACCTGCTCGCGATTGGGTGCGTAGACGGTCTGATCGTAGGCGTCGTCGAGCGCCTGCTGGTCCATGTCGAGCCAAACGAGCGGACCCTTGGCGCGCGGTTGCTGCGCGCGCGCGGCCGCGCTCGCGGCTGCCGCCGCGCCGCCGGCGGCGACCGCCAGGACCGTGCGCCGGGTGGTGTTGTCATCGTGTTGCATGGTCATGCTGCTCCCTCGTGCATGCGGCCGAATTGTCGGCGATGGGCGCCTTGTCGCGCAAGCGCGGTTTTGCATGCCTTCGCGACGCCGGCAGCGTCACGGGCTGGCGTGGGTGGGGTCAATTAAAGCAATTCAAGGAGATAGGTTCGCAAACCTATCTCCGCGCCGACGTTGAGCGGCAAAGGTTATTTGGCGCACTGGCAAACCGGATTACGCTGAAAACCCCGATGGTTTCGGCTCGGAATGGCAATAAACGGAGGCAATGAGCAGCGATGATTTATCCCGGCGAAGGAAAAAAGGGCCAGCCCAAGGCGGGCGATTACGTCTTGGCCGCAGAGCAAACGAGAGCGGAGGCGGCGGCTGATCCGCACCGAAGCACGGCGGTTGATTTAGCGCGCGCGGACAAGTGGGAGG
>JAFAHL010000558.1 GCA_019237215.1 Hyphomicrobiales bacterium
GATCGCAGCGATCGCAAGAACTCTCATTTTCGATCTCCCCCCTCTACAAGGGACGCTCTCATTAAGACAGCCACAAGGTTAAATTACGACAAAAAACGCGCCGAATTTGGGGCCTACCCCTCGCCCGCCGATCTGCGCAGCGCGGCGGCGCAATGGGTCAAATCCTCGACGTTGATGCGCGCGAGCGCGGCCGCGAAGGCGTGTTCGGCCTCCCCGAGCGCCGGCATCACCACCTTGTTGAGCAGCGTCGAGCCGGCCGGCGTGCCATCCATGTCCTCGGCGGTGCCGGCAGCGCGCAAAATATCGTCGGCCGTGATGCGGCGCTGCTCGCGGGCGAGCTCGTAGCCGCCGCGCGGCCCGCGCGTGCCCCTGAGAATGCCGTGGCGCACCAGCGCCTGCAGCACCGGCTCGAGATGCCGCGGCGGCAGGCGGTGGCGCGTCGCGAGCGATTTGGCCGCGACCGGCCGCCCGCGTGCGTTGAGCGCGATGTCGATGACGGCGGCGATGGCCAAGGCGCCTTTGCGGGGCAGAAGCGGCATGAGATTCTCCAAGATCGGAGAAACGGCTGCCAAAAATTAGTCTGTCCGTCCTTCCCGTCCCGTGCCTGTAGAACCAAAACCCCGAACTCCGCGTGTTGTTTCATCAAGACTTGCGACCTCGCGGATGGCGGCTTGCAGGGTTGCCACCAGCACTAGTTGTGCAATGCGCGCGCCGCGCTCGACCGCGAACGCTTCCTGGCCGAAATTCGCAAGGATTACATGAACTTCGCCCCGGTAATCGGGATCGAGCGTGCCCGGAGAATTGAGCACCGTGACGCCGTGGTGCAACGCCAGCCCCGAGCGCGGGCGGATCTGCCCCTCGATTCCTGCAGGTAGCGCGAACGCGAGCCCGGTTGGGATTGCGGCGCGCCCACCCGGCGCGATGATGACGGGCGCGCCCGCCGGCACCGCGGCGACGAGGTCGAGCCCGGCCGCGTGCGCGCTCTGATAGGCCGGCAACGGCAGGCCGGCGGCATGGGGCAGCCGCATGATGCGAATTTCGGTCTTGCTCACCGCTTGGCTCCGGCGAGCGTTTCAGCAATGCGCACGATAAGCCCACGCGCCACCTCCTCTTTCGATTGCGGCGGCCAGGATTCGACCCCCTGCGCGGTGACGAGATGCACGGTGTTGCGCTCGCCGCCCATGGCGCCGCCCGCGGCGGAGACGTCGTTGGCTAGGATCCAGTCGCAGCCCTTGCGCGCGAGCTTGGCCTTGGCGTGCTCGATGATGTGCTCGGTCTCGGCCGCAAAGCCGATGACGAGGCGCGGCCGCTTGCGCGCGTCATGGGCCACGGTCGCGAGGATGTCGGGATTTTCGGTGAGCGCGAGCTTCGGCGATCCGCCCGCGCCCTTCTTGATCTTGTTCGCCTGCGGCTTGGCGATGCGCCAATCGGCCACCGCCGCCGCAAACACCGCGACGTCCGCGGGCAGCGCCTTGGTCACCGCCGCCAACATGTCTTGCGCGGTCGTGACCTTGACGACGGCAACGCCGGGCGGATCGGGCACGTTCACCGGCCCGGAGACGAGCGTGACGTGGGCGCCTGCCGCGGCGGCGGCGGCGGCGATGGCGTGGCCCTGCTTGCCCGAGGAGCGATTGGCGATGTAGCGCACCGGATCGATCGGCTCGTGGGTCGGGCCGGAGGTCACGATCACGCGCCTGCCCTCGAGCGCCCCCTCGCCGTGTCCGATGAGCGACAGCGCGGCCGCCGCGATCTCGAGCGGCTCGGCCATGCGCCCGACGCCGGCCTCGCCTGCCTCCGCCATCTCGCCCGCGCTCGGGCCGACCAGCGCGACGCCGTCCTCGAGGAGGCGCGCGAGATTGCGCTGCGTCGCCTTGTGCTGCCACATGTGCGGATTCATCGCCGGCGCCAGCAGCACCTTGCGGTCGGTGGCGAGGAGCACGGCGCTGGCGAGATCGTCGGCGTGCCCGCCCGCGAGCTTGGCCATGAGATCGGCGGTCGTGGGCGCGACCACGACGAGATCGGCCTCGCGCGCCAACCGGATGTGGCCGACGTCGAACTCGCTGCCCGGATCGAACAAGTCCGTGAACACGCGCTCGCCCGACAGCGCGCCCGCCGACAGCGGTGTGATGAATTCCTGCGCCGCCTTGGTGAGAATGCAGCGCACGGCGAGGCCGCGTTCTTTGAGCCGGCGGATGAGATCGAGCGCCTTGTAGGCGGCGATGCCGCCGCCGATGACGAGGAGAATGTGCTTCGTGCCGGCGGCGTGGGCGGCGCCGGCCTCCCGCGCCGGGGCATCCGCCACGTGGCGGCCGCGCGGCGCGGCGCGTCGGTGCGCGTCGGCGCGCGCTTCGATCTTGCCAGCCTCGAGGCTCGCGGCGTCGCGCAGAATGGTGCGCGCCTCGTCTTCCATGGAGCGGCCGTTGCGCGCCGCGCGCAGCCGCAGGTGCCGCTTCAAGTCGTCATCGAGCTGGCGGATGGTGATGCTGGCCATGGGCAAACGCTCGCCGCGCGAGTCTAGCTCATGATTGCAGTGCAATCAATGCAATCAATCCGCAACGTCGCGCACCGAACCGGGGCGGCCATGCATGGAACGCAACAATAAGTGCGGGGGTTGTTCCAGGCGGATCGAAGCGCTTGCGACACCAGGGATCCGATGAGCGCCTATCTTGCAGGCTTGGTCGACTTTGTGGGAGCGCACCCGCAAGTGTCATTCCTCGCGGTTTTCTTGTTGGCGCTGTCCGAAGCCGTTCCTGTGGTCGGGACCATAGTGCCGGGTTCCTCGCTGATCATTGCAATCAGCGCGCTCGCGACGGCGGCTAATATCATGCCTTGGGGACTGCTCATTGCCGCGGTGGCCGGAGCAATTGCCGGCGACGGCTTCTCGTTCTGGCTCGGACATCGCTACCATCGGCAGATACTGAGAGGCTGGCCGCTAAATCGCTTTCCGTGGGTGATCGAGCGCAGCGCACAATTGATCCGCAAATACGGCATCGCGAGCGTGTTCCTGGCACGCTTTACGTCAGTGGTGCGCGCCTTTGTCCCCCTGCTGGCCGGCATTCTGAGAATGTCATCCCGCCACTTCTACGTGGCAAATATCTTGTCCGCGCTGGTTTGGGCGCCGATACACGTTTTTCCCGGGGTGCTGGTCGGCCTCGCAATCGCATTCGGAGGCGCGCGCGCACCCGAACTCAGCGTCGCGGCCATCGGCGTGCTGATATTGGCTTGGGTCGCGTGGAACATGATCAAACGCAAGACGGCGGTCGGTATGATGGACTGCCCTGCCAGCCGAGAGGCGCCCGGATTGGGCGCCCGCGAACGTGCGGCGCGGCCGACCGCGCCGGACGGACAACTGCGTCGGTTCGCCGACGGAGTCGCGACAAAACACGATTGAAACCGCGCAGCGGTTTTTGCTGATGGTGAGACCGAGACGGCTAAATGTCTCTGACCAGCTCAGCCAACTTTCTGCGCGCGTGGAACATGCGGGCGTCTAGAGCCTGCAATCATTGCGGGCGCGACTGTGGCGGGTTTAGCGAGCTCAGATCTAGTCCAGAACCGAAGCTAAGCTAGCTCGAGCCGCGCACGATCTCGATCGCTCTTGTCGCCAGGCGCGTCGGATCACACTCGCCGTCTCGGGCAAGTTGAATGATCAGCTTGGCGACCGCAGTCGTCGCCGGATCGTTGCGATTCTTGATGTGCAAATTTGTAAGGGCAGACTCGAGCCCGGCGGCGAGGACGGCGATATCCTCCGGCCCAAACGAAACGTCGCGTCGCGCAAGCGCATGGATCACTTCGGACATCGGTACCACTTTATGCTCGAGATCAGGTTGGGGACGGGGCTATCCCCAGCCGAAATGATCGTCGCTAATTATGACAAGGGCTTTGCAAAAATATCACAGCGATAAGCTTTCAGAGATCGGCCGAGTCTCAAACCCGCCCCGCCGCTCCTGCGTCCTGCAGAGTACGGTGGCGAAGGACTGCAGGCAATCGCGAAAGCACTAGCGAATCCGCAGATAGACCAGCCACGCCAGCAGCAGCGCGATCGCCCACAGCGCCGCCGCGGTCCAGCGGTTGCGCCGCGCGTGCGCGCGGCCGATGTCGGCGACGGTCTGCGCCGCCAGCACCAGGCCGTCGCGGGTGATGGCGTCGATCTGCTCCGCCAGCACGGCGCCGCGCGCC
>JAFAHL010000016.1 GCA_019237215.1 Hyphomicrobiales bacterium
CCGGCGGCGTCCGTAGAGCGGATCGGGTCGACCGACTCGACTTCGCCTTGGCCGCCATCGACCGGACAGACGGCAAATCGTTGCCGGCGCCAGGTTTCGGGCGGCCGCGGTATTGTGGGTCGGGGAGGCGCAAACTAGGGAGGACACAAGGCATGCGAAGAACCGCAATCGCGATCGGACTTGCCGGATTGCTGCTTGCCACGGCCTCTGCGACGGCGCAGGCCGCGCCCTTTATGCCGTTGCCGAAGAGCATGGTCGAGGGCCTTAGCAGCGACTTGACTCAAGCGTCATGGCGACACTGCTGGCGTGACCGCTGGGGACGCCGACACTGCCGCTGGTGCTGGCGCGACCGGTGGGGCCGCGTTCGCTGTTCGTGATTGTCTTCGTAAGAATGACAGAGGGCGGCTAGAGGCCGCCCCTTCAAGCCGCGCACGCGACGCCGGATCGGAAGTCGGCTGGGCTCCTGGAGAACGGCGAGAAACTCTAGACTCGCGTCCTTTGAGCCCCGTTGCGGCGGTCGAGTTTGCGTCAACCTTGTTCGATCTGCACTAAGTCTAGCTCGCCTTCGCCTTGACTTTCTCGATGTTGGCGCCTGCGGCGGGGTTCGGGGTGCAATGCAGCCGGAAGGGGCGCGGGGCCGGCTGCGGCAGGAGTTCGGCGCGCTTTGCGATCGCGTGTCCCGGACAGCTTGCGCGATGCCGATCATTCGCCATAAAAGATCGCCGATCCTCGAGCAGGGTCCGATCTGAGCGCTGATGCGCGACCAATTTTCGAGGACTGCGAGGGGACGGATGATCAAGGTCGCGCTTGAGCGCTTTCTGTTTGCGAGCCGGTTTCTGCTGACTCCGCTCTATCTCGCGCTCGCCGTCAGCCTGCTTGCGCTGCTCGGCAAGGCCGCGATGCATCTCTACCAGCTTCTCGCGCAGCTCCCGAGCCTAGACGATGCAGGGGTCTTGCTGACGGAACTGGCGATCGTCGACATGACCCTGACGGCCTCCCTGGTCGTCATCGTTTTCCTTTCGGGCTACACGAACTTCGTCGCGCCGGTGGTGATGCACAAGGAGGATGGACGGCCGCACTGGATGGCCGAGATCGACTTTGGCGAGCTAAAGCTCAAGCTCATGGCCTCGATCGTCGCGATCTCGGCGATCAAGCTGCTCGAAGGCTTCATGGATGTCGCGCACGAAAGCGACCGCGAACTGGGCTGGCTCGTCGGCATCCATCTGACCTTTGTCGTCTCGACGATGTTTCTGGCGATTGCCGACCGCCTCAGTGCCCATCCCCGCGCCAAGCCGGGCGAAGGCGTGTGACGTCCCCCCACCCCGGCCCTCTCCCGCCTGCGGGAGAAGGTGGCGCGAAGCGCGGGATTAGGGTTGCCGTCCTCACCTCTCCAGCACGACGGTGCGGCACTCGGGCGGCAGCTGCGCCATCGTGATCGGCGGTTTCGGCTTGCTCGGGGCGGGATGCAGCGCTTCGTCGGTGAACCACCAGGCGAGCGACTTGTCGCAGCCGTCGCCGGGCGGCAAGGGATCCTGGGGCTCGCAGGTCGCCTCACCCGCCGGGCACTTGATGCGGATATGGAAATGGTAGTTGTGTCCCCAGTAGGCGCGCACCCTGTTCATCCAGGGCTCGCTCCTATGGGTCTCGCACAGCGCCTTCTTGATCGCCGCGTTGACGAAGATGCGCTCGACCTCCGGCTCCTCGGCGGCGGCCTTGATGATGCCGGCCTGGGCCTCCGACCAGTGCGCCTTGTCGACCGACAGCCCGTCGTCGGTCACCATGTTGACCGCCGACATCTCCTCGCGCTCCTCGCGGCTCAGCGTGTGGTCGGGCATCGGCGTCAGCCAGACGTCGGCGTCGAGACCGACCTGATGCGAGGCATGACCGGTCAACATCGGCCCGCCGCGGGGCTGCGAGATGTCGCCGACCAGGATGCCGTTCCAGATCCCTTGCGCCTTCGCCTTGCGCGAGAAGCGCTCGAGGAAGCTGATCATCGCCGGATTGCCCCACATGCGGTTGCGCGAGAGCCGTACCACCTGCCAGGACTCGCCGTCGACTGGGAGCGCCTTGGCGCCGGCGAGGCAGCCGCGCCAGTAATAGCCGATCGAACGGGCCTTGGCCTCGATGGGGGTAAGCGCGCGGCCGAACACCTGCTTCGCCGGCAGGTTCGGGTTGCCCGGGTCGGCGAGCGGCGGCAAAGGCTTCGGGTCGAGGGTTCCTTTGTCCTGCGCCAACGCAAGCGAGCTGCAGAGAGCGGCAAGCCCCAGACCAAACCCCATCGAACGCATGTCGCCAACTCCACCGGCCTCGCCGCAGTTTTCCCAAAGGGCGTCAACAGTCCGTTAACCACCTCCCGCTTTGCCGTCCGCTCGCGTCGATTTCGTGGCCGCCGACGCTCTTCAAGAATTCCGTAATCCGCCTCATGAAAAAGGTCTTTCGGGGCCGCCGTGGGATTGTTAAGGAAGCGGGCGATGCGGGGTCCATTTCTTTTGCCAACGCCGTCGGCGGGTTTAAGCTTGAGCGCGGCGCTGTTCCTGGCGAGCTGCGCGGCTCCCCCGACGGCGCCGCCGGGCGGGAGGCCGCAGGGCGTGACCTCGATCGACGGGGCGAACGTCGAATACGCCGCGTTCCAGAACTCGGCCTTTCCCTATCGCGGCCTCATTCCGAACTATCAGGAGACCGGCGCGACGCGGCCCTTCCTCGACGTCGACGACAACGGCAGGCTCGGCCACTCGAGCCCCCGTGGCGGCCTCCTGTGGGAGGATCAGACTTACAACGACCGCACCGTCCTGCTCGCCGCGCCGCAGTCGTTCGACCCGGGCCGGCCGGGCGTCATCATCGTCTTCTTCCACGGCAACATGGCGACCCTGCAGCGCGACGTCGTCGCCCGCCAGCAGATCGTGCGCCAGCTCGCCGAGTCCGGCCTCAACGGCGTCCTCGTCGCGCCGCAGCTCGCGCTCGACGCGCCCGATTCGAGCGCCGGAAAATTCTGGTCGCCTGGCGGCTTCGCCGCCTTCCTGAACGAGGCCGAGGGCAAGCTCGGCGAATTCTACCCGGGCGCGCGAAACGCCTTCCGGCGTATGCCGGTCGTCATCGTCGCCTACAGCGGCGGCTATCTGCCGGCCGTCTACTCGCTGACCGTCGGCGGCGAAGGGGGACGAGTGCGCGGCGTCGTCCTGCTCGACGCGCTCTACGGCGAGAAGGACAAGTTCGTCCGCTGGGCGGAAGGTCCTGGCCGCAGCGCCTTCTTCGTCAGCGCCTATTCGACCTCGTCGCGCGACGGCAACATGGCGGTCGAGGCCGAACTCCAGCAGGCCGGACTTCCGGTGCGGAACGAACTGCCCTCGCAGCTTGCGCCCGGCGAGGTCGCCTTCCTCGACGCGGGGTCGGTCGACCACAACGACTTCGTCACCTCCGCCTGGGGCGGCGCGCCGCTGCGCGACATTTTTTCCCGCATCCGGTAGGGGCGGCGCCGGGACCGTGCAAAGTTGTCCACGACCCAAGGTTTTTCAATCCGTTAGGCGCCAAAATCTGCAACTTTGCAACTTTGCAACTTTGTAACCCCCAAAGGCGGATCTCACTCCGTCTCCGGCGACGGGCTTCGTCCGCTCGCGTCGAGAGGCGCGCCAGGAGCGAACGGCCGACGCCGTAACGCCTCGGGCCAATTTCCTCCGAGCCGAACCAAGCCAGCCCAAGCCGGACCAAGAAAACGGGCTTGGATTTTCTTGGATTCCTTCGTCCGATTCGGGGCTTTTCAACGGATGTTCCCCCCTTCGCCGGTCGGTTTTCCAGATTTTATGATTGGGAATCAATAGGTTGAGGTCGATTGGTTCGCTTGATGTGTAGCCACTAATTGTTAGTCATTGCGCTTGCAATGTTAAGTCGTTTGGCTTACATTGGTAGCCAAAATGTTCGTCGACAGCTCGGTCACCCGCCTTAACGGCAAGACCTACGCCCGCCACCTTCTGCGCGAGACCTATCGCGAGGAGGGCAAGGTCAAGCATCGAACGCTGGCCAATCTTACCCACTGCAAGCCGGAGGAGGTGGAGGCGATCCGGCTGGCGCTGAAGCACAAGGGGGACTTGGGCCGCATTCTGGCCTCTGCCGGCGAGGGCGGGCCGGAGCTGAAGCAGGGTCCCTCGATAGGGGCGGTTTGGTTTCTGTCGCAGTTGGCGCGCGAGCTCGGCGTCGTCGCCGCCCTGGGCTCGGACCGAGAAGGCAAGCTGGCGCTCTGGCAGGTCATCGCCCGCGCGTTCGATCAGGGCTCGCGGCTGTCGGCGGTTCGGCTGGCGGGCGGCCACGCGGTCGGCGCGGCGCTGGGCATGGTCGGGTTCGACGAGGACGACCTCTACGGCAATCTCGATTGGCTGGCGGACAACCAGGCCGAGATCGAGAGCCGGCTGTTTGCCCAGAGAGAAGCAGCCTCGGCGCCCGACGTCTTTCTCTACGACGTGACCAGCACATACCTCGAAGGCGAGCACAACGCCTTCGCCGCCTTCGGCTACAACCGGGATCGCAAGTCGGGCAAACGGCAGATCGTGATCGGCCTGCTCGCCGACGCCGACGGTCGCCCGCTGTCGATCGAGGTCTTCCCAGGCAACACGTCCGACGTCAAAACGTTCTCTTCGCAATTGATGAAGGCCGCCGCCCGGTTCGGCGCCGAGCGGGTCACCTTCGTCGGCGACCGCGGCATGATCAAAGCCCCGCAGCGCGCGGAAATCGGCGCCGCCGGCTTCCATTACATCACCGCCATCACCAAAGCGCAGATCGACGCGCTGATCGCGGCCGGCGTGTTGCAGATGGACCTGTTCGAGGAGACGTTGGCTGAGGTCGAAGGCTTGAATGGCGAGCGTTATGTGCTGCGCCGCAATCCGGCGCGGGCCGAGGAGTTGGCCGCCTCGCGAGCGGACAAGCTCAAAACCCTGCGAGCCGCCGCCGAAGCGGCCAACGCCTATCTCAACGAGCATCCGCGAGCGGCGGTCAAGACGCAGATCGCCAGGCTGGAGGCCAAGTCCAAGACGCTCCATCTCGACAAGTTTGTTGCGCTCGCCGAACAGGCGCGGCGCATCTTCGTCGCCGCAGACGAGCCCGCATGGACCGAGGCGGCGCGCCTCGACGGCTGCTACGCGCTCAGGACCGATCTGCCGAAGACCGTCGTCGACAAACAGATCGTGCACGACCGCTACAAGGACCTCGCCCAAGTCGAATGGGCGTTCCGCGACTCGAAAACCGTGCAACTCGAGATGCGGCCGGTCTATCTGCGCGACGAGAACCGCACGCGCGGCCACGCCGTCGTGGTCATGCTGGCCTACCTCCTGACCCAAGCCCTACGCCAGCGCTGGCGCGACATCGACCTGACCGTCCAAGAAGGTCTCGACCGGCTCGCCAGTCTCTGCCTCGTCGAAGTGATCATAGGCGGTCGGCCGTCCTACAACCAGGTCCCGACGCCGCGCGACGACGTGCGCCAATTGTTCGAAGCCGCCGCCGTCGCCATTCCCGCCGCCCTGCCCCTTGCTCCGCCCCGCGTAGCCACCAAACAAAAACTTCCCCAGCGCCGAAACGTCAAATAACTTCAACCCTTTATCGGGCGCCTGCCACACCCGAGACAGGGGAACATCCGTT
>JAFAHL010000084.1 GCA_019237215.1 Hyphomicrobiales bacterium
CTGCTCTGGCACTTCGCGGCAATGTGGCTCCTGGCGGTGAATGGTCTCGTTTATCTGCTACTTGGTATCGCGACGGGGCGGTTTCGGCGCAAGCTCGTTCCGATCCGTCCGGGCGAGGTCTTGGCCGATGCCAAAGCCGCGCTCACCGGAAGGCTCGCCCACGACGATCTCTCGGTCTACAACGCCGTGCAGAAGTTCGCCTATCTCGGCGTCATTCTGACCGGCATCGTCATCGTGCTGTCGGGCCTCGCCATCTGGAAACCGGTGCAAATGCAGGAGCTGACCGCCGTGTTCGGCGGTTACGATGCCGCCCGCTACGTGCACTTCTTCGCCATGGCGGCAATCGTCGGCTTTCTCGTCGTCCATGTGATCATGGCTTTGCTCGTCCCGAAGTCATTGCGCGCCATGATCACCGGCCGATAGCGCCGACGTTCAAAGTCCAGGAGCAACGAGGATGTCACGCATTCGAAAAAACCCAACGGGCGTCGATCCCCAGCTCCTGATCAAGGACGCGGCGAAACTCATGCCGGCCCCGACGCGGCGCTTGTTCCTGCGCGGCGGCGCGAGTCTCGGCGCGCTCGCCTTCCTCACCGGCTGCGACATCGTCGACGGCGCGTCGGCGGAACACCTGCTGATGAAAATCTCCTATTTCAACGACCGGGCGCAGGCATGGCTGTTCAATCCGAACAAGCTTGCGCCGACGTATCCCGACAGCGCGGTCAGGCGGCCGTTTCCGTTCAACGCCTATTATCCGGAGGAGGACGCGCCCGACGTCGACAAGGAGGATTACAAGCTCGAAGTCGGCGGCATGGTCGACAACAAGAAATCGTGGACTCTCGACGAGCTCTACGCGCTGCCGCAGGAAACCCAAATCACCCGCCTTATCTGCGTGGAAGGTTGGAGCGCGATCGGTAAATGGACCGGCACGCCGTTGCGCGAGTTCCTCCGGCGGGTCGGCGCCGATACGCGTGCGAAATATGTCTGGTTTCGCTGCGCGGAGGGCTATTCCACCTCGATCGATATGCCGACCGCGCTGCATCCGCAGACCCAGATGACCTTCAAATTCGATGGCGAGATCCTGCCGCGCAAGTACGGCTTCCCGATGAAGGTGCGCATGCCGACCAAGCTCGGCTTCAAGAATCCGAAACACGTGATGGAGATGGCGGTCACCGACAAATATCTCGGCGGATATTGGGAGGACCAGGGATATAACTGGTTCAGCGGAAATTGACCGTCGACGAGAGGCTTATCCTCTGGCCGGCGGCGGAACCTCGGTGATGAGCCGCGCGCCGCGGTGAAACGTGAGGTAGTCCCACAGCCATGTGAACGCCACGATGAACCGATTTTTGACCCCGATCAGGAAATAGACGTGGGCCAGGCTCCAGAATAGCCATCCGACGAAGCCCTTGAGGCGCAGATTGCCGAACTTCACCACCGCCGCCCGCCGCCCGATGGTGGCGAGCTCGCCGACTGACCGATAACGAAACGGCGGAGGCGATGGTGTGTCGTCGACGCGCGCCGCGATGAGCCGGCCGACATAGCGGCCCATTTGCTTGGCGGCCGGTGCGACCCCTGGAGCCATCGCCCCCTTTTCGTCACGGACTGCTGCCGCGTCGCCGATCACGAATATCTCCGGATGGTTCGGGACCGAAAGATCGGGGCGGACCAGCACGCGGCCGGCGGGATCGTGCTCGGCGCCGAGCCAGCGGGCGGCGGGCGAGGCAACGACCCCCGCGGCCCAGATGACGGTGCTGGCATCGATGCGTCCGCGATCGAGATCGACGCCGCGCCGATCGCAATTGGCTACGCGCGTGGAGGTCCTCACGTCGACCCCCATGCGGGTGAGCGTGCGCTCGGCATACGCGGAAAGATCCTCGGGCAAGGTGGGCAGGATACGCGGACCCGCCTCGAGCAAGATGATGCGGGAGCTGCGCGGATCGATTCGCCGAAAGTCCATGGCCAGGGTCTGGCGCGCGATCTCGGCGATGGCTCCAGCCATTTCGACGCCGGTCGCTCCCCCGCCGACGATGACGAAAGTGAGCAGACGCTGTCGCTCCGCATCGTCGCGGGCGAGCTCGGCTTGCTCGAACGCCAGCAGAATGCTTCGGCGAATGCGGGTCGCGTCTTCGATGCGCTTGAGCCCCGGTGCGAAATCAATCCAATCGTCGTGACCGAAGTAGGAATGCGTCGCGCCTGTCGCGATCACGAGATAGTCGTACGAAATTGGACCCGCGCCGGTCTGAACGGATCGCCCTGCGAGGTCGATGCCGCTGACCTGCGCCATCAACACCGTCGCATTGCGCTGCTGCCGCAAGATGTGCCGGATCGGCCAAGCGATCTCGGCCGGCGACAGCGCGGCGGTCGCGACCTGGTAGAGCAACGGCTGGAAGCAATGATGGTTTTGACGATCGATTACGGTCACGTCGACGGCCACGCGATTGAGCGCCTTCGCTGCTTCGAGCCCGCCGAAGCCTGCGCCGACGATGACGACCTTTGGACGCCGTTGTGACATGCGCGTTCCTCTGCTGGCCCCACTCTAACTCGCCATGAGCAATGCGACACCACAAAACGGTGAGCCCAGCTTGCCAAGGAGTGCGCGCGCCTTTAGCAATCGGAGCGGAGATGCATTCAAGCGAGGCAATGCGCAATGGCGACCCACAAGCTCCTTCTTCTCCCCGGCGACGGCATTGGACCGGAGGTGATGGCCGAGGTGAAAAAGCTCATCGCCTTCATGAATGCGCACGGTCTGGGCGCCTTCGAGACCGAAGAAGCGCTCGTCGGCGGTTCCTGCTACGAGGCGCACAAGGTCGCGATCACCGACGCCACAATGGCCAAGGCGCACGCGGCCGATGCCGTGATCTTCGGCGCGGTCGGCGGGCCGAACTGGGACGGCGTACCGTATGACGTGCGGCCGGAGGCTGGACTCCTTCGCCTGCGCAAGGAGCTCGGCCTGTTCGCCAATATCCGCCCGGCGATCTGCTATCCCGCGCTCGCGGAATCCTCGAGCCTCAAGCGCGAGGTGGTGGACGGGCTCGACATCATCATTTTGCGTGAATTGACCGGCGGGGTCTATTTCGGCGAGCCCAAGACCATCACCGATCTCGGCAACGGACAGAAGCGCGCGGTCGACACTCAAGTCTATGACACCTACGAGATCGAGCGCATCGCCCGCCTTGCCTTCGAGCTCGCGCGCAAACGCCGGAACAAGGTCACCTCGATGGAAAAGCGCAACGTGATGAAAACGGGCGTGCTCTGGCACGAGGTGGTCAAGCAGCTGCACGCCCGCGAGTTCAAGGACGTCAAGCTCGAGCATCAGCTCGCCGACGCCGGCGGCATGCAGCTCGTGCGCTGGCCCAAGCAGTTCGACGTCATCGTCACCGACAACCTGTTCGGTGACATGCTGTCGGACATCGCCGCCATGCTCACCGGCTCGCTCGGCATGCTGCCGTCGGCCTCGCTCGGCGAGGTCGATGCCAAGACGAAAAAGCGCAAAGCCATGTACGAGCCGGTACACGGCTCCGCCCCCGATATCGCCGGCAAAGGCATCGCCAACCCGATCGCCATGATCGCCTCCTACGGCATGGCGCTGCGCTACTCGCTCAATATGGCCAAGGAGGCCGACCAGATCGATCAAGCGATCGCGGCCGCGCTCGCGCAAGGACTGCGCACCGCCGACATCAAGTCGGAGGGCGCCAAGGTCGTGACCACGGGGCAAATGGGCGATGCGGTCATCGGCGAGATGGAGAAGCTCGTGGCCTGACTGCCCCCGAGCAAAGCGCGGTGCGCAATGGTGGCAGGCAGGACGCATGCAATGACCCAAGCCGCCGCAAGGAGGTTCGGCATTCGCAGCCTCGCGTTTGTTGTCATGGCGCTCGCCGCATTGCGCGCCACCGGCGCTCACGCCGACACGTATCCCAATCGCCCCGTTCGCCTGATCGTCCCGTTCGCGGCGGGCGGGCTCAACGACGTCGTGGCACGACTGGTCGCACCTTATCTGGAGCGGTCATTGGGCCAGCCCTTCATCGTCGACAACCGGCCGGCCGCGAGCGGCATCGTGGGAACCGACGCCACCGCAAAAGCGCCGCCGGACGGCTACACGCTGCTGATGGTGGCCTCGAGCTTCACGGTGGTCCCGGCCACCAATCCGAAACTGCCCTATGACTGCGAGCGCGATCTCGCGCCGATCGTAATGGTGGCGAAGAATTCGCTGTTGTTTCTTGTGAATCCGAGAGTGCCGGCCCATTCGCTCGCAGAATTCGTAGCCCTCGCCAAAGCCAATCCCGGCAGGCTCAATTACGCCTCGCCCGGCGCGGCCACTCAAACCCATCTCGTCGTCGAGCTGTTCAGCCGCAAGGCGGACATCAAACTGCAGCACATCCCCTATCGCGGTGGCGCGCCCGCCATGACCGCGATGGTCGCCGGCGACACGCAATTTACCGCGATCTCGACGTTGCTTTCGCTGCCGCAGATCCAGGCTGGCGCGTTGCGCGCGATCGCGAGCGGAAGCCTCAGCCGCGATGCGCAGCTGCCCGATCTCCCCACGGTCGCAGAGCAAGGCTTTCCCGGCTTCGAGGCCATCCAATGGATCGGCCTGCTCACCACAGCCGGCACACCGAAGGACGTCATCGAGCGCATCAACGCGCAGGTCAACCGGGCGTTGCGCGATCCCGATCTGATCGCCAAATTCGCCCAACAGGGCCTATCGCCCGCGGGCGGCACGCCCGCGGACTTTCAACGTACCATTGCCACCGATCTCAAGAATTGGACCGAAACCGCGCACGCCGCCAATATCACCGCGCAGTGACGACAGAAACGCTCCGCGCGCCAGCTCATCGCCGTGAGCCGTGGTGAGCGCGCAGCCCCGCGTTACCAACCGTATGGATTAAAGCGGCTCGGAAGATCGAACGGCCCCGGCAGCGGCGACTGGTGCCAGCCGACGCGCCCACCCGTGCTTTGCACCACGCTCAAAGGCATCGAGTACGGGCCCGCGGGGAAGGCGTAGTCGGTGAATTTGCGCTGGCCCGGCAGAACCTCGGTCCCGGCGTCGAGGAACGAACGCGGCGCGACGGTGACGCGCGCACGCGGGCGATTGACCGGGGCATCGGGCGCGGTGGTGTAAACCTGCTGCTTTTTCTTCGTCGCGGCATCTACCGGGGCAACGGCTATGGCCGTCACCGCCATCACCGCAGCGCAGAGCCCGGCCGCGTAAATCCTGGTGTTCATGACGCCCCTCATGCGATTCCGTGAGACCATACACTAACTTTGTTTCGGCTTCGGTAACAGCCGCCACGGCCTGTGGGTGCCACTCCGTTGCCGGGTGTGTCAAAATTCCCTCAATGAACTATCAGGGAAGATCGTTTAAGATTTTGCCGCCAGGGCACAAAATATTCCGTGAAACCCCCTGCCAAGAGAAAAAAAGACCAGGGAGGACGACGCCATGTTTACAACGTGGCCTGAGGGGGGGGTCGCCATGCGCGCTATGATCATCGCTCTCGCGGCTGCCGCGATCGCACTTCCGGCCGCCGCCGAGGAGAAACCGGTGGAGCTGAAGAAGGGGCTGGGTCTCGACAAGGTCGAAGGCAACTGCTCCGGTTGCCACAGCCTCGATTAGATCGTGATGAATTCGCCGTTTCCTAACGCGGCTTTGTGGGACGCCGAGGTCACCAAGATGATCAAGGTGTTCGGAGCTCCGGTCAGCGACGCCGACGCCAAGGTCATGGCGGATTACCTGAAGCAGAATTACGGCAGCTGAGGCGGGCCTCGCTGCGCTTGCTCGCGCCCGTCCGCCGCCTTTGAATCGGCGTTGTCATTGCCTATTTTCTCGCTTAGAAGCCTTGCGCCGCGACCGCACCGGCGGGCGGCGGCAGAGAATGTTCGGAGTTGACAATGGGTTACAGGGTCGCGGTGGTCGGCGCCACGGGCAATGTGGGCCGCGAAATGCTGGCGATACTCGCCGAGCGGTCGTTTCCCGCCGACGAGGTGATCGCGCTCGCTTCGCGCCGCAGCCAGGGCAGCGAGGTCAGCTTCGGCGACAAGACGCTCAAGGCCAAAGCGCTCGAGCACCACGACTTCTCCGACGTCGACATCTGCCTGATGTCGGCGGGCGCGGCGGTGTCGAAGGAATGGTCGCCGAAGATCGCGGCGGCCGGCGCGGTCGTCATCGACAATTCCTCGTGCTGGCGCTACGACGCCGACGTCCCGTTGATCGTGCCCGAGGTCAATGCCGACGCAGTTACCGGCTTCCGCAAGAAGGGCATCATTGCCAACCCGAACTGCTCGACCGCGCAGCTCGTGGTCGCGCTCAAGCCGTTGCACGACAAGGCCAAGATCACGCGCGTGGTGGTGGCGACCTATCAATCGGTCTCGGGCGCCGGCAAGGAGGCGATGGACGAACTATTCACGCAGACCAAGTCGGTCTACACGCTCGACGACATCACGCCCAAGAAGTTTCCCAAGCGCATGGCCTTCAACGTGATCCCCCACATCGACGTGTTCATGGAGGACGGCTTCACCAAGGAAGAATGGAAGATGGTGGCCGAGACCAAGAAGATCATCGACCCCAAGATCAAGGTCGTCGCCACCTGCGTGCGGGTGCCGGTCTTCGTCGGCCATTCGGAGGCGGTGAATATCGAGTTCGAGAACCCGATCACGGCGGACGAGGCGCGCGATGTCTTGCGCGAGGCTGCGGGCGTGATCGTGATCGACAAGCGCGAGGCCGGCGGCTACGCCACGCCCTACGAGGCGGCGGGCGAAGACGCAACCTATGTCAGCCGCATTCGCGAGGATCCGACGGTGGAGAACGGCCTCGCG
>JAFAHL010000208.1 GCA_019237215.1 Hyphomicrobiales bacterium
TGCGAGGCCGAGCGGCAGCAGCGCCGCGATGCCGACGGCGGTCGCGCCTTCGGTGAGCCACACGGTGGGGATCGCGCCGATGCGCGCGCCGAGGAAGGCGCAGACGAGCTTGCCCACCGCGCCGCCGGTGAACACGAGGGTGAGCGCAAGCCCGACGGTCGGCAGGCTGGCGCCTTTGGCCGTGAGCACGAACGGCAGGAACACCAGAAACCCCGCGCGGGTGGCGCTGTCGAGCATGCCGATCGAGAGCAGCACCGGGAAGGCGAAGCGGTGTCGGATGCCGGCCTCATTGCCGGCGGCGCGCGCGCGGTGGGCCGCCTGCGATGGGAAGTCGGCGCCGTAGCGCGGCGTCAGCACGAAGATCGCCACCGCGGCCAGCAGGCCGAGCCCGCCCAGCAGGGCGAGCGCCGGCCGCCACGACATCGCGATCAGCAGCAGCGAGGCCGCGGCCGGGACTATCATCTTGCCGACGTCGCCGGCGAAATTGTACGTGCCGAGCGCCTTCATGGAGCGAGGGCCGGCGAAGGCGCGCGCCATCAGCGAGGAGGCGAGCGGATGCTGGGCGCTGGCGCCGAGCCCGCCGACGAACAGCGCGACCACGAGCAGGCCGAAACCCGCACTCGCGCCGGCGAGGCAATAGCCAGTGCCGACGAGCGCCGTGCCGAGCGCCAGCACCGGCGCCGTGCCCACGCGCTCGGCGATGAGCCCGGAGGGAATTTGGAAGCTGGCCATGGTGCCGGAGAACAGTCCGCGCAGCAGCCCGAGCTCGGCGTAACCAAGCCCGAACTCCTTCTGCCAGACCGGCAGCATGATGTAGATCAGACTGCTGTAGCCGTCGTGCAACGCATGCGCGCTGCAGGCGACGCCGGCGGCGCGGCGTTCGTCACGCTTGGCCGCCAGCGCGCGCGGCTCGCGCATCGGCTCGCTGGTGACGGTCATGACGCCTGCGATTGCCGCTCCCTGCGCTCGACGAAAGCGCTGCTGACGAACGAGATCACCGCCTCGCCGCGCTGGTTCACGCCGGTGTTGCGCACGACGATCATGCCCCAGCCGGGGCGGCTCTCCAGCGGCCGCAGCTCGACCACCTCGGTCGCGTACGAGATCGTGTCGCCGATATGGACCGGCTTGAGCCATTCGAGGTCGCGAAACCCGGGCGACGGCCCGAGCTGGGCGACCGTCTCGCCGCGCGCGCGACGCTGCTCGTCCTCGCGCCGGCGGTAGTCGATCATCAGCCGCATCCAAACGCAGGCGGTGTGCCAGCCCGAGGCGCAGAGCCGGCCGAAATGCGAACGCGCGGCCGCCGCCTCGTCGAGATGAAAGGGCTGCGGATCGAAACGCGCGGCAAACGCTTTGATGTCCTCGGCGGTGAAGGTGTGGCGGCCGAGCTCGCTCTTCTCGCCGACGCGAATGTCCTCGAAGAACTTCATGATCTGCTCGCCGCGTTCGGCGCTCGGTCTCGCCCGGCGTTGGCAGCGCGCCGGCCGAACATCGGGCTCACGACGAGCGTCATCACCGGCTCCTCGGCGGCGTTGATGAGTTCGAACCGGAATTTGACGAACCCGATGTCGGGCCGGCTGCGCGAGGGCCGGGTCTCGAGCACGGTCGCGCGGGCATTGATCCGCTCGCCGGGGCGGATCGGTGCAAGCCACTTCACTTCTTCCACACCCGGCGCGCCCATGAAATTCGCGTCGCCGAGAAAGTCGTCGCTCAGCATGCGCATGAGCACGCAGCACGTGTGCCACCCCGAGGCCACCAGACCGCCGAACAGGGTCGCACGCGCCGCCGCCTCGTCGAGATGCGCGGGCTGCGGATCGTATTCGGCGGCAAAGGCGACGATTTCCGCGCGCGTGATGAGCCGCGATCCACACTCGGTGACTTGGCCGGGGCTGAAATCTTCCCAATGCAGACGGGGCACGGCGATCCCTGGATTTGAAACTCGCGGGTGGTGGTTCCCTAGACGCCGCCTGCGGTGAGGTCAACGGGCACGCCGAGACATCCGTGCATGCGCGCCGATTAAGCCGGCGTTAACCACCGAAGTTGGAGAACGCTCGATTGACCATCGGGATGCCGCAGTGCAGTGTTCGTGTGTCATTGGCGGCGCCCCTTGTGTCGGGAGGAGGAAGCCCATGTTCGATTTTCGCGACCTGTTCCAGTGGGAACGGTTCATCACGCCTTCGATCATCAAGATCTTTTATTGGCTCGCGGTCGGCATTTCGGTTTTGTTTGGCCTCTCCGGCATCGTCTCCGGGCTCACGCTGATGGCGCTCAGCCCGCTCGGCGGGTTGTTCTGGATCATCGGCAGCCTGATCGGGACGGTGATCGGCGTGATCTTCGCGCGCATCATCTCCGAGTTCATCCTGATCATGTTCCGCATCAACGAGCATCTCGGCGCGATCCGCCAGCGCGGTCAGCAGATGTGATTTTTAAAAAAATACTTTCGTCATTGCCGGGCTTGACACCGCAAGTCGGGTTTACCCGACTTGCGGCGCATAGATGATGCGCAACTCGGCAAGCCCGAGTTGCGGTGCAATCCATCAATCTTCGGAAGAACTTTTTGCAAAGGGGATGGATGCCGACAGAACTCGGGCTTGCCCGAGTTCTGCATGTTAAGCGCCGCAAGTCGGGTAAACCCGAGCCCGGGCATGACGCGTTAAGCACAACAGCTGCGGCTCACGTCGCAAATCTGAAATGCATGACGTCGCCGTCGGCGACGACGTAAGACTTGCCCTCGAGCCGCATCTTGCCGGCCTGTTGCGCGCCGGTCTCACCGCCGAGCGCCACGTAATCGTCGTAGGCGATGGTCTCGGCGCGGATGAAGCCGCGCTCGAAGTCGGAATGGATGACGGCGGCCGCCTGCGGCGCCCTGGTGCCGCGCGTGATCGTCCAGGCCGCCGCCTCCTTGGGACCGGCGGTGAAGTAGGTGATCAGATTGAGCAGCGCATAGCCGGCGCGAATCAAGCGGTCGAGGCCCGGCTCCTCGAGCCCAATCGCAGCCAGATATTCGGCGCGCTCGGGCGTCGGCAGCACCGCGATCTCCGCTTCGATCTTCGCCGCGATGATGACGCACGCCGCGCCTTCCTCGCGCGCGCGCGTCTCGACCCGGCGCGAGAACTCATTGCCGCCCGCGGCGGCGGCCTCGTCGACGTTGCTCACATAGAGCACCGGTATCGAGGTCAACAGGCCGAGCATGCGGAAGGCCTTCTCCTCCTCGCCCTTGCGCTCGACCAGTCGCGCGGGCTTGCCCGCCCGCAGCAGGGCGAGCGCGCGGTTGACGAGATCGAGCGTCTCCCTGGCCTCGGCGGCGTCCTTGTCGTTTCCCTTCGCCTTCTTGGTCAGGCCGTCGACGCGCCGCTCCAGGCTGTCGAGGTCGGCGAGCATCAGCTCGGTCTCGATGGTCTCGATGTCGGCGATCGGATCGATCGCGCCGGCGACATGCGCAACGTTGGGATCGACGAAGCAGCGCACCACATGCGCGATGGCGTCGACCTCACGAATGTGGGCGAGAAACTGATTGCCGAGACCTTCGCCCTTGGAGGCGCCGCTCACGAGCCCCGCGATATCGACGAAGGTGAGTCGCGTGGGCTTGATCCGCGCCGACTTCGCGAGCTTCGCCAGCTCCTCGAGGCGCGGATCGGGCACCATCACCTCGCCCACGTTCGGCTCGATGGTGCTGAAGGGATAGTTCGACGCCTGCGCCGCCGCGGTTGCCGTCAGCGCGTTGAAGAGCGTCGACTTGCCGACGTTGGAGAGGCCGAGGATGCCGCATTTGAAGCCCATGACGTT
>JAFAHL010000284.1 GCA_019237215.1 Hyphomicrobiales bacterium
AACGGGCCGGCGTGGAAGGCGCTGATCGAGGAGGAATTCGGCGACGGCATCATGTCGGCAATAGATTTCGACATGCAGATCGAACGCTTGGCCAACCCGAAGGGCGACCGGGTCAAGATCACCATGTCGGGGAAATTCCTGCCCTACAAGTATTACGGCAATTCCGGCAACGTGCCGGAGTACGGTTACAAGGAGGAGTGAGCATTACTCGGCCGCCTGCGGCCGATCATATGCCGCTTCAATCATAAAGTCGGACAACGTCGTATAGGCGGCCGTCCACGCCGACGCGACCTCCGGAGTCCACCGGGACCCCAATGCGCGCGCCAACGTCCACAGCAGCGCCTCCCCGACCACCGGATAATGTTCGGGCTTTGCGCCGTAGTCGACATGACGTTTGGCCAGCGCGCTGGCGGCCGGCAGAATGCTGGGCAGATCGGACAGGCCGCGAACCACGACGGCTAGGCTGGCCATGAGCTTGCGTCGCTGCTCCGGCATATCGCCGCGGAACAGCGGCTTCACGGCCGGAGCGACGTCGAAAAGCCGCCGATAGAAAGTCTCGGCCGCCTGGTCCGCGACCGGGACGACTTGTGCAAACGTTTGCTGAACGAGCGTCACCTGCTCTGGAGTCATCATCTGTCCTTGGCTGTGTGCGGCCGGTCAGGTCGCCTCGACGATACAAAGCGGTCGGGAGCCGCGTGGCAGCAGCTCCTCGGCCGTCCGCATAACCCGCGCACGCCGGGAACGGTCGCTGCTCATGCTTGTCTCACACCCGCGCTTCCGCGAGGCTCGGCGCGATCGACGTAAACGTACTGCGCAGGTAGTACCACCACGTGAGCGCTATGCAGGTCACATAGAAGGCGAGGAACACCGCCAACGCCAGATGAGGACTCCCGGTCGTGGCGATCGAGGCGCCAAAGCCGCGCGGGATCAGGTAGCCGCCGCAGGCGCCGACGGCGCCGATAAATCCCAGCGCGGCGGCGCCCTCGAGACCGGCCGCCTTCACGGCGGCTGCCCGCGCGACGTCGCCCAAGCCCTTCGCCTCTCTGCGCTTCTCCTCGCGGAAGATCGCCGGAATCATTCGATAGGTCGAGCCGTTGCCGATCCCGGTCGTGACGAAAAGGATCAGAAACATCGTCAGAAATCCCGCAAAACCCTTGATGTCCACGAAGTACATGACACCAATCGTGGCGATCCCCATGGCGATGAAGTTCCAGAATGTCACGATCGCGCCGCCGATTTTGTCGGCGAGCCACCCGCCAAGCGGACGCGAGAGCGAACCTACAAGCGGTCCCAGGAAGGCAATAGCCACCGTGACCTCCGGGAATTGGGTCTTTATCAGCAGCGGAAACGCCGCCGAGTAGCCGATGAAGGAGCCGAACGTCCCGATGTAAATGTAGGACATCACCCACGTGTGCTTGCGCCTGACGATGACGACTTGGTCCTTGAACGTCGAGCGTGCCGACATGAGGTTGTTCATAAAGAAAAACGCGCCCGTCACCGCGATGGCCAGCGGCAGTAGCCACATCAGCCCGGCGTTCTGAAGATAGAGGCCGCCCGCCATCGGAGTTGCCTGGTAAAGGCTTACAAAGCCGAACCCCAGCAGCAGCGGCGTGAGCAACTGCACGCCGCTCACGCCGATATTTCCACCGGCCGCATTCAAGCCGAGCGCCCAGCCCTTCATGCGGTCCGGATAAAAGAAGGAAATATTGGCCATGCTCGAGGCGAAGTTGCCGCCGCCGAGGCCTGCCGTTGCCGCCACCACCAGCATCAGCCAGAACGGCGTGTCAGGCTGGGTCACAAAATACGCGAGTGCGAGCGTCGGAATGAACAGCACTGCCGCGCTGAAAATCGTCCAGTTGCGGCCGCCGAACGTCGTCACCGCAAACGTGTAAGGAAACCGGATGAGGGAACCGATCAGTCCGGGCAGCGCCACGAGCTGAAACAGTTGGTCGGTCGTGTAGTGAAAGCCGGCCTGCGGCAATTTGGTTGCGACGATACTCCAGATGAGCCAGATCGAAAAACCGAGATGCTCGGCGAAAATCGACCAGATGAGATTACGTCGGGCGATGGCTTTACCTGTGGATTTCCAGAACGTCTCATCCTCGGGGTTCCAGTCCGAAATCCAGGTCGGGTTCCGCTTGCTCATCAGTGTGTTCCTTTTCCGGTGGAGGTAGGCCCCGTGAACCGAAGACAACGAACGTCGCCCCCCGGCGCTCGAAAGCGTTTCTCCCAGGGCGGCGACGTTGCCTGTTAAGTGCGCGACAAGACGCACGGCGCCAGCAGCGGCGACGGCGTCGCTTCGGCTTTACAAGCTTCATGCCAATCGGGCCCGGCGGAATAAAATATCGGTAAATCAATCAGATAAGCCGTCGGAACGAACTCCAGCGTCGCTCTGCGAGACCCGCGGTCTGCCCTCCGGAAAGCAGCGTGCAAAAACTTTGTGCAGTGCAAAATCAAGGATGGAACGTCACGCGCGTCGAATCTTCCAGCTGCGCACGTGCGCGGCAATATCGCTCGCGTCGAAGGCGGGACCGGCAAAGGCGCCGATTCCGTCGGCCGGTTCGCCCTCGAGGTCCGGCTTCGAATCGGCCATGGCCGCGTCATAGAGATCGGGCCGGAAGACCGACTTCGCTGCCGACAGCAACTCGGCCGAGAGCGGCGCCTGTCCCCATCGCACCATCTGGCCGTAGAGCCACGCGGCCTGCACCGGGTTGGGGCGAGCGGCACCCGTGCGGCCGATCAGGAGATAGCGATCGCTCGCGCGCATGGTCCCGTCTGGGGCGACCTTCATGCGGCCATCGAGGGTGCGGCGGATCACCTCGGCGGCAACACCGATGCGGTTGGGCGCGGCAAGCATCGCGGTGACCTCCTCGCGGTTGGCCGTGTCCTCGACGAAAGCGGCGGCGCGGCCATGGGCGCGAATGAGCCGCAGCAGCGTCTGCGGATGCTCGTCCGCCCAGCGGCTGCGTACCGCCAGCACCTTCTCCGCCGCACGCGGCAAGATCTCACACACGAAGTGCAGGATAAAGCCGATGCCGAGATCGACCGCGACCGAGTTCCAGGGCGCACCAACGCAAAATCCATCCACCTGCCCGTTGGCAAGACTTTCGACCATGTAAGGGGGCGGCAAGACCACGAGGCGGACATCCTCGTCGGGATCGACGCCGCCGGCCGCCATCCAGAAGCGCAGATGGTAGTTGTGGGTCGAGAACGGGAACGTCATCCCGAACGTGAGCGGCTCTTCGCCTCTCGCGTTGCGTTTCGCAATGACCCGGGCGAGCGCGCGCGCCGACACCAGCGGGTCGATGATGTTTCCCTCCGCCGCTGCCGCGATCGCCGCGTAGAGCGCGGGCGAGACGGTGATGGCGTTGCCGTTCACCCCGAGTCCGAAGGGGGCGACGATCGGAACTTTCACATGGCCGAGCCCGAGACTCGAGGCGATGGCGATCGGCGCCAATAGATGCGCGGCATCGAACAAACCGATGTTGAGCTTGTCGCGCACGTTCGACCAGGACACTTCGCTGACAAGCTCGACGTCGAGCCCTTCGGCGGCGGTGAAGCCTTTGTCGACCGCGACGATCAGGGCCGCAGCGTCGGCGAGCGGGATGAATCCGATCCGCAACTTCGCTTCGCTCGCGATCATTTCAACAGCTCCGCAGCCGTGACCACCGACTGCGCGACCTCGGCGATCTTCTTGCTCTCGTTCATCGCCGTCCTGCGCAGTAGCGCGTAGGCTGCCTCTTCGGTGAGGTTCTTCGCGGTCATGAGAATGCCCTTGGCGCGGTCGATCACCTTGCGTTCCTCGAGTGCGGTGCGCGCGCGCTCAAGCTCGTCCCGCAGCCGCGCGAAGGAATTGAAGCGCGAGATGCAGAGATCGAGGATGTTCTTGATGCGCTCCTTTTGCAGGCCTCCGACGATGTAGGCGGAGACGCCGGCATCGACGGCAGCCTCGATCGAGGCCTTGTCGCTCTGATCGACGAACATGGCGATGGGCCGCCTCACCGCCCGGCTGACCTGGAACATCTGTTCGAGCACGTCGCGGCTCGGATTCTCGAGGTCGATCAAGATGACGTCGGGGTCGAGGGCGTAGATGCGAGCGAGCAGATGCGAGGTCTCGGCGAGGCGCACCACGTGAACGTGGCCGGCCTCGCGCAGCCCGTCTTCCAGGATCGCCGCGCGGATCGGATTCTCATCGACGATGACGATCTTGAGCGAAGGCTGCATGGGCGCAGGCGGCAATTTTCAAGCCCCGTGCCAAGCCGCGTCGAGCCCAGATTCTCGAACTCTATCAATTTGTTGAGTGCAAAAGCGACGACTGCCGGAAGCTCGCGCCGCGCGCCCCTGGTGCAATCTTGGGCAGTGCCGCCCAGCAAGGATGCAGGGCCGAACTCACGGCGCTCGAATGTCCACAGGGGTGCTTTTCGCTCTCGGCCGAATCACGCCTTTATACCCGCGCGCCGCTTCTCCCAGATGCTCGGCCGGAGCATCCACGCAGCTCGGGCGTGGCTCACATGCGCTTCCACGCAGACCTGCACGTCCATTCGAAATACTCGCGGGCGACGAGCCGGGATCTCGATCTCGAGCACCTCGCCGCTTGGGCGTGCCGCAAAGGCATCGGCGTGGTCGGCACCGGCGACTTCACCCATCCGGCCTGGTGCGCCGAGCTCAAGCAGAAGCTCGTTCCCGCCGAGCCCGGCCTCTATCGCCTGCGCGACGACATCGAGCAGGCGATTGCACAGACGCTACCGCCGGCGTGCCGCGCCTCGGTACGCTTCATGCTCGAGGTCGAAATCTCAACCATCTACAAGAAGGCCGACCGCACCCGCAAAGTCCATCACCTGATCTACGCGCCCGACTTCGAGACCGTCGATCGCATGTCGGCACGGCTCGCCCGCATCGGCAACATCGCGTCCGACGGCCGCCCGATCCTCGGTCTGGATTCCCGCGACCTGCTCGAAATCGCACTCGAATCCGGTCCGCACGCCTATCTGGTACCGGCCCACATCTGGACGCCGTGGTTCGCGGCGCTGGGATCGCAATCCGGATTCGATTCGATTGCCGAGTGCTACGGCGACCTCGCTGATCGCATTTTCGCGGTCGAGACCGGCCTCTCGTCCGACCCGCCCATGAACTGGCGGGTGTCCTTCCTCGACCGCTATCGCCTCACCTCCAATTCCGACGCGCATTCGCCCGGCAAGCTCGGACGGGAGGCGACCACCTTCGACTGCGAGCGCGACTACTTCGCCATCAAGCATGCATTGGAGACCGGTCACGGCTACGTCGGCACGGTCGAGTTCTTTCCCGACGAAGGCAAATATCATCTCGACGGCCATCGCAAATGCGAGGTGCGGCTCACGCCGAAGGAAACGCTGGCGCACGAGGGACGTTGCCCGGTCTGCGGGGAGCCGCTGACGGTCGGCGTCGAGCACCGAGTCGAGATGCTCGCTGACCGCAGCGAGGCGCAGGCGCTGCCGCCGCCGACCGCCGGTACGGTGTCGAACTTCGTGCCGCTGCCGGAGATTCTTTCCGAGCTCAGCGCCAGCGGAGCGGCGTCGCGCGCGGTGGTGCGCGGTTACGATCAGGCGATCGCCAAGCTCGGCTCGGAGCTTTCCATCCTGCAGTCGGTGCCGGTCGAGGACATCGCCCGTGCCGGTTCTCCGCTGCTCGCGGAGGCGATCACGCGCCTGCGCGCCGGACAGGTGATCTGCGAGGCAGGCTACGACGGCGAATACGGCGTCATCCGCCTGTTCGAGGACAGCGAGCTCAAGCAATTGACCGCCGGTGGATTGCTGTTCGACGCGCCGATCTCGAAACGAATGCGAAACGAACCGCCGAAGCCGATCGTGCCACACGCGCCGGCATCGGATGACCGCAAGACCGAGCTGGTGCAGCCGCGGCTGCGATTGGTTCGCGAAGCCCCAAGCAGCTTTGGCTCAAGCGTCCTTGCGCAGCTCGACGACGATCAGCGCCCGGCGGCGCAGATCGCCGAGGGGCCGCTCTTGATCGTCGCCGGTCCGGGCTCGGGCAAGACTCGCACGCTGACATATCGTATCGCGCATCTGATCGCCGAGCGTGGCGTCGCCGCCGAGACCTGCCTCGCCATCACCTTTACCCGCCGCGCCGCTGCCGAAATGCGCCAGCGCCTCTCAGCGTTGCTTGCGCACCGCGCCGAAGAGATTCCGATTCACACCTTCCATTCGCTCGGCCTTGCCATCCTGCGCGAGCACGCTAGCGCGGCCGGCCTGCACCGCGGCTTTCGAGTCGCGGGCCAGGCGGAGCGCATCGCACTGCTCGCCGAGACGCTCGATCTCGGCGCCCCCAAGGCCGAGCGGCTGTTGCGCGCCATCTCCAGGGAGAAGCGCACCCAGAGCTGGGCGGGTGCCGGCGTGGGAGAGGCGACGGCCGCCTACAGCCGCGCGCTTGCGACCCGCAATTGGATCGACTTCGACGATCTCATCGCGCTTTCGGTGCGCGCCTTGACGGCCGACCCCAGTCTTGCCGCGCGCTATCGCAGCCGCTGGCGATGGATTTCGGTCGACGAATTCCAGGACGTCGACGAGCAGCAATATCGCCTGCTGGCGCTGCTCGCGCCGCCCGAGAGCAACCTCTGCGCGATCGGCGATCCCAACCAGGCGATCTACGGCTTTCGCGGCGCCGACGCGTCCTGTTTCGAGCGCTTCCACCAGGATTATCCCGCAGCCAGGATCGTGCGGCTTGCACGCAATTATCGTTCGAGCGGCACGATCGTCACCGCCTCCACGCAAGTGATTGGGTCTCGACCGCGCGAGCCGATCGCCGCGATGGTGTGCGACATGCACGAGCGCATTGCCATCCACACGGCGCCGACAGAACGCGCCGAAGCCGAATCCATCGTGAAGGCAATCGAAGAAATGATTGGGGGCCACAGCTTCTTCTCGATCGACAGCGGTCGGGCGATGGGTGCGCCGGAAACCCAGCGCTCGTTCGCCGATTTCGCCGTGCTATACCGTACCGACGCCCAATCGGCGCCGTTATGCGAGGCCCTCGACCGCTCCGGCATACCTTACAAGAAGAATTCCCATCGACCGCTCACGGACGAACCGGCGATCCGGGCGCTGTTGCGGGAACTCGACGACGGCGGCGAGGCGACGACGCTTCTCGATGAACTGCGCGCCGCCGCCGAACGGCTGGCAGCGCGCGGCGACGCCATGGACGACGCGACGATCGCGCTCCAGCGCCTCGGCGCACTCGCGCAGTCGTGCGGCAATGATCGCCTGCGCCTGCAGGATGCGGCGGCGCTCACGACCGACGCGCTGTTCCGGGATGCGCGCGCCGACCGCGTTTCGCTCCTGACCCTGCATGCCGCCAAGGGGCTCGAGTTTCCGGTCGTGTTCATCGTCGGGCTCGAGGACGGCCTGCTGCCGCTCCATTGGGACGAGGCCGACGAGGCCGCGATGGCAGAAGAGCGCCGTCTGTTCTACGTCGGCATGACGCGGGCCAAGGATCGCCTGATCCTCAGCCACGCCCGTCAGCGCCATTGGCGCGGCCGCCTGCGCATGCTCGAGCCTTCACCATTTCTGCGCGACATCGAGAAGGAGTTGGTGAGGCCCCTGCCGGGCGGCGCGCGCAGCAGGCCGGCGGACCGGCAGCTCAAATTGCTCTAGGCGACGGGCGCTCCATAAACCACGCGCCTTGGCGAGTCGCCGCTCGACTTGAGCGTCTCCCGCGCCCCGTTCACGCTTGTAATCTTCCCGCCCGCATCATTTCGCTTTGAACGACGCCATAAAGGGTGCTCCAAGCTTCTTTCAGCTCCGGAGTAAACGCGTCGCCGAACTGATGTTCCAAGCCCCAAAGCAATGCATCGCCGAACGCGGCGAAATGCGGGGGCTTCGCGCCAAATTGCGCATGTTGACGACCTGCATGGCTGATGATCGATTGGAACATCTCACCTTTGTCGAGTGCGCCCACTATTGCAGCGATCGTATCCATCAGCTTCAGGTGCTGCCTTTCCATGTCGTTCGGAAATAGCGACATTGCATCGGGAGCGAGTTCGAAAAACCGGCTGTAAAATAGCGCAGCGAGCTTGCGACGGATCGGCCATATGGCGTCGAACGATCGTCTGACGAGGTCGACCTGTTCAGGGGTCATGTTAACGCTCGCCCATTAGCTCGGATCCAGCATGCGGACACGGGCAAAGCCCTTGCTCACGAGCATGATGCCGGGGCGACCTCGGCCCACAGCCGCCCGCCCCCGCCGCGAGTTGCGAGCACGCGCACGCAGGCGCCCGTCGGCAGCCTGCTCTGCAGCTTGGTCGGATCGTTCGTTCCAGCCTGCGGTTCCGACCAGACCGGCAGCATCATTTTCGCCGACAAGACGGTGCCCGGCGGCGGCAATGACGTATCGGAGATGCTGTAGCCGTTGAAATGCGGCACCCAAGAACCAGCCTGCCGGCGACTGAGCGCGACCCAGCCGGAGTGTTCCTTGGAGCCCGGAGCACCAAAAACGTCGAGCGAGGCGGTCTGCTGGCGCTGGGAGGCTGAGTCCACGCGCGCGGGCGCCGCTGCCGGAGCATGGGCGGCATCGCCAGGATGTTCGGTTATGGCTGCTTGGAAAATGGCGCGCGCGTCGGGATCGCCCTCGCCGCAAAGCTTGTCGAACTCCGTCACGTCCTTCTTGAGCAAGCTACGCTTGGTCTCGGGTGCGACGTGCCTTTCCATGATGGCGACGATGTTGTTGCGCAGTTTCTGGCACGTGACGTCGCTCGAAAAATAGCTTTGGTAAGCCGCAAAGGTGCCGGCGGCCGCCGCCGGAATCGCGAGCGCCGCCC
>JAFAHL010000519.1 GCA_019237215.1 Hyphomicrobiales bacterium
TTACTTTTCCGGGGCAGGGCTCGCAGGCGGTCGGCATGGGCAAGGCCTTGGCCGATGCCTTCCCGGCCGCGCGCGCCGTGTTCGATGAAGTGGACGGCGCGCTCTCGGAAAAGCTGACCGCGATCGTGTGGGACGGCCCGGCCGAGACGCTGCAGCTCACCGAGAACGCCCAGCCGGCGTTGATGGCGGTGTCGATGGCGGCGCTGCGCGTGCTGGAGACCGAGGCCGGCTTCTCGGTCAGCCGCGATGCGGCTTTCGTGGCCGGCCATTCGCTCGGCGAATATTCGGCGCTGGCGGCTGCCGGCAGCTTGTCGATCTCCGATGCCGCCCGCCTCCTCCGGACCCGGGGACGGGCCATGCAGAAGGCCGTGCCGGTCGGCGCCGGCGCCATGGCCGCGCTGCTCGGAATGGACTATGAGGCGGCGGTTGCGGTTGCCGGCGAAGCCGCGCAGGGCCAGATCTGCCAGGCCGCCAACGACAATGGCGGCGGACAGGTCGTGGTGTCCGGCGACAAGGCGGCGGTCGAACGCGCCGTCGAGATCGCGAAGGAAAGGGGCGCTCGGCGCGCCATGATGCTGCCCGTCTCCGCGCCCTTCCACTGCGCGTTGATGCAACCGGCAGCCGACGTCATGGCCGCGGCGCTGGCAAAGGTCGCCGTGAAGCCGCCAGTGGTGCCGGTCGTCGCCAATGCGCTGGTCAAGCCGGTCACCGATCCGGCCGACATCGTGCGCGCGCTTGTCGCGCAAGTCACTGGGACGGTACGCTGGCGCGAGTCCGTTGTGCTCATGGCGGCTGCGGGCGTCACCACTTTTTATGAGGTCGGCGCCGGCAAGGTATTAAGCGGCCTTGTCAGGCGCATCGCCGATGGGGCGCGCGGCGTTGCGATCGGAACGCCAGAGGACATCGCGATGTTCTCCCTGACCAACGCATGATTTCGAGGAGCGATCGATGTTCGATCTGACCGGCAAAGCCGCGCTCGTCACCGGAGCGACCGGCGGGATCGGGGGAGCGATCGCGCGCGCATTTCACCGCCAAGGCGCGACCGTCGCGCTCTCTGGCACGCGACGCGACGTGCTCGATCAGCTCTCCGGGGAGCTCAAGGACCGCGTCCACGTGCTGCCCTGCAACCTTGCGGACAAGGACGAGGTCGAGGCGCTGGTGCCGCAATGCGAGCAGGCCATGGGCAGGCTCGATATTTTGGTGGCCAATGCGGGAATCACCAAGGACAACCTCCTGGTTCAGCTGCGGGATGAGGACTGGGACCAGGTCGTTGCAATCAATCTGACCGCGACGTTTCGCCTCGCGCGGGCGGCGCTGCGCGGAATGATGCGGCAGCGTTTCGGCCGCATCATCGGCATCACCTCGGTGGTTGGGATCACCGGCAATCCCGGTCAGGGTAATTACACCGCGACCAAGGCGGGGATGATCGGCATGATCAAGTCGATCGCCGCCGAATACGCCAAACGCGGCGTGACGGCAAATTGCATCGCGCCCGGGTTGATCGCCACGGCGATGACCGAAAAGCTCAACGACAAGCAGCGGGAGACGATCCTCGCCCGAGTGCCCGCGGGCAGGCTCGGCGCAGGGGCGGATGTGGCGGCGGCCGCGGTCTTTCTCGCTTCGCAAGAGGCCGCCTACATCACCGGCCAGACGCTGCACGTGAACGGCGGGATGGCGATGATTTGAGCGTCGTCGTCGAGGCCCCGCGGGGTTCCCGATGCGGCGCCGCCGTGCTGGTCAAGGCATTTGAAGTATGGTAACCGAGCTTCGGTTTGGCTGGGGCGGCATAACGGTGCCAATCGTCATAGGGGTCCGCTCGCGACCCGATGATCCGACGGCGGATACCACGCAAGCCCATACCGCAATGGCTCGGGGGCGCTGACCGATCGAGCCCAATTCAAAGGACGCGAGGTTGCAGCGATGAGTGATATTGGCGAGCGGGTGAAAAAGATCGTCGTGGAACATTTGGGCGTCGAACCCGAAAAGGTGACCGAGAACGCAAGCTTCATCGACGATCTCGGGGCCGACAGCCTGGATACGGTCGAACTCGTCATGGCGTTCGAGGAAGAATTCGGTTGCGAGATCCCCGATGACGCCGCCGAGACCATCCTGACGGTCGGCGACGCCATCAAATTCCTTGAAAAAAACGCAAAAAGCTAACGCCGCCATTTCGGGCGGACCCTCACGGTTTTCTGCGATCGGAGACTGCCTTGGCGCCCTCGCGGCGGCGGGAGAATATGATATTGGCTGCGGGCTAGGGAATCGAAGATGAGACGCGTCGTCGTCACAGGACTCGGCATGGTGACGCCGCTCGCTTGCGGCGTGGAGCCGACCTGGCAGCGACTCATCAGCGGCGATAGCGGGGCCAGGCGCATCGAGACCTTCGACGTTTCCGATTTGGCGGCGAAGATCGCCTGTCAGGTTCCGCGTGGTGACGGCTCGGACGGCAGCTTCAATCCCGATCAATGGATGGAGCCGAAGGAGCAGCGCAAGGTCGATGATTTCATCGTCTTCGCCATGTGCGCTGCGCGCCAGGCGCTCGACGATGCGGGCTGGAAGCCGGCGAGCTACGACGAACAGGCGAGCACCGGCGTGATGATCGGGTCCGGTATCGGAGGTCTCACCGGCATTGCCGAAACTGCCATCGTACTGAAGGAGAGAGGGCCGCGGCGCGTGTCGCCGTTCTTCATCCCCGGCCGTTTGATCAACCTGGCGTCGGGATATGTGTCGATTGCGCACGGGCTGAAGGGGCCCAATCATGCCGTGGTAACCGCCTGTTCGAGCGGGGCGCACGCCATCGGAGATGCCGCACGCCTGGTGGCGCTGGGGGACGCCGAGGTCATGGTTGCGGGCGGCGCCGAGTCGCCGATCTCGCGCATCGGCATGGCCGGATTTCTCGCCTGTCGCGCGCTGTCGACGTCATTCAATGATACGCCGGAACGTGCGTCCCGCCCTTACGACCGTGACCGGGACGGTTTTGTGATGGGCGAGGGCGCGGGCATCGTGGTGCTCGAAACCTATGATCACGCCAAACGCCGGGGCGCCAGGATTTATGCCGAGCTCATCGGCTATGGCCTCTCTGGCGACGCCTATCACATCACCTCGCCGGCGGAGGACGGCGATGGCGCGCTACGCTGCATGAATGCGGCGATCAAGCGCGCCGGCATCCCGGCGGGGGAGATCGATTACATCAATGCTCATGGCACCTCGACGCCGGTCGGCGACGAGATCGAGCTTGGCGCCGTGGACCGTCTGGTCGGCAACGCCGCGGCGCGCATGTGCATGTCCTCGACCAAGTCCTCGATTGGGCACCTATTGGGTGCCGCGGGTGCCGTCGAGGCGATCTTTTCGATCCTGGCCATGCGCGACGGTGTGGCGCCACCGACCATCAATCTCGATAATCCGTCCGTGGAGACGGCGATCGATCTGGTGCCGCATCACTCGAAAAGGCGCAGCATCGACGTGGTCCTGTCCAATTCTTTCGGCTTTGGTGGAACCAATGCGTCGCTGATCTTTCGTCGCCTTGCAGATTAAGGCGAGCTCGCGGCGGCGCCCTGAACGGGTGTGGTTCACGGTTTCCAGCTTTGGCCATATTCTCGTTTAATATGAGGGGGTTCGGTCCTATTCCGCTGTGCCATTCGATGGGAGATCGGCGAAATGACATGCGCACGCCTTCGCGGGGCTCGCGGCGGTCGGTACCAGAACCGGACGTGGCGGTAGCGGCTATCGTGGGCCTCAAGGTGGGGACATAGCCGGTGAATTCGCATAACGCACCGCCTGGCAACAGCGGCCGCGATGCGGCGCGTCCGGACGCTTCGCTTGACCCTTCCAAGGCAGGAGGAGGGAGCATTGATCCGTCGCTACCGCGGCCCAACCCGCCGCCGGCGTCTGCCGGATCGCCTCCTGCGGCGACTTCGGGACGCTTGGTGCTTGGCGTCGGAGAGCCGGAACCGCCCATATCGGGGCGGCCGGACGGACTGGCCGGGTCGGTCATGGAGCCCAAGCGCGTTGCGCCGCGCAGCCCGCGCGCCGCGCTCGAGCCCGATCAGGTGCCGGTTCCGAGCCGGCGTTCCAGGCGCGTACGCAACCCACTGGTGATCATGGGCAACGCCGTTTTCACCGCCTTGGTCCTCGTCCTTGTCGTTGCGGGCGGAGCGGTTGTCTTCGGCAAGAGCCGGTTCGAAGCACCGGGCCCCTTGCAAGAGGACAAGATCGTCACCATCCCGCCGCGCACTAGCATGCTGGACATCGCCGATCTGCTCAACCGCGAGGGGGTGGTGGACGCGAACCGTTTCGTCTTCCTCGGCGGCGTGTTCGCGCTCAAGGCGCGCTCCGATCTCAAGGCCGGCGAATATCTCTTCCCCAAGCAGGCCAGCATGAAAGACGTGGTGGAAACGATTCTCGAAGGAAAGGTGGTGCAACATCAACTCACCATTCCGGAAGGCCTGACGTCCGAGCAAATCGTCGCGCGGCTCCTGGAGAACGACGTTCTCTCCGGCAACATCAAGGATGTCCCGCGGGAAGGCAGCCTGCTACCCGACAGCTATCATTACAACCGCGGATTCACGCGCGAACAGATGCTCCAACGCATGCGTCAGGCGCAAGATCGGCTGGTGCGCGAAGTTTGGGATCGCCGCAATCCCGATCTGCCGCTCAAGACGCCCGACCAACTCGTCATTCTCGCATCGATCATCGAGAAAGAGACCGGCAAGCCCGAGGAGCGCACGCGCATCGCGGCGGTGTTGGCCAACCGGCTCAAGCAGAAGATGAAACTGCAATCGGATCCAACCATCATCTATGGTCTCGTCTTCGGCAAGGGGGCGCTCGGGCATCCGCTCACCAAGAGCGAGATAGCGCAACCCACTCCCTACAACACTTACGTCATCGACGGCTTGCCGCCCGGACCGATTGCCAACCCCGGTCGCGCTTCGATCGAGGCCGCCGCCAATCCGGCGCGCACGAAGGAACTCTATTTCGTGGCCGACGGCACCGGTGGACACGCTTTCGCGGAAAGCTACGAGCAGCACATAAAGAACGTCACGCGCTTACGTGCGATCGAGCACGAGCTCAGAGGAGAGGCGCCGGTCCCGGACGCCCAAACGCCACCCGCCCCGACGCGCACGGCGCCGTCGCCCGCGCAGCGCAGCAAGCGCAGCGCCAATGGCTCGTCAAAGGGCGCCGTGGCGCCCGCACAGTAAGTTCGCAGAACGCGCCCGCCGTCCTCCCGCCCTTGTGACCTCTCTCCCTCGCCGCTAAGGTCCCCGCCCGATTCGATCACCCAAGATGCTTGCGTGGGTAGAGGCCGATGGCGCTCTCGAGCATGACCGGCTTCGCGCGTGGCCACGGAGTAAGCGGCGCCTATAGCTGGGCTTGGGAGCTGAAATCGGTCAATGCCAAGGGGTTCGATTTGCGGCTGCGTCTGCCGCCGGGCTGGGACGCGGTCGAGGGTCCGGCGCGCAACGGCGCGGCACAGGTGCTCGCGCGCGGCACGGTGCATGGCACGCTCGCGGTGGAACGGCAGGGCGTCGCGCCCAGCGTGCGCATCAACGAGCCCGTGCTCGCAGCCGTGCTCGCGACCATCAAGGGCCTCGCCGGACGTGTGGACGCCGCCGCACCGCGGCTCGACGGTATCCTGTCGCTCAAAGGCGTGGTCGAGGTCATCGACGAGGACGAGCGCGAAGAGGATCGGCGCGTCGCCGAGGCGGCGGTCATCGCCGGCTTCCATGCAACGGTCGCGGAACTGGCCGCCATGCGTCGGCACGAAGGCGAGGTGTTGGGGCAAGTGCTGACCCAGCGCGTGCGGGAAATCGCCGTTCTCGCCGAGCGAGCGGAGGCCGCGCCCGGGCGTCGCCCCGAGGCGATCAAGGCGCGCATCGTCGAGCAGGTGGCGATGCTGCTCGATGCGTCCGACCGCTTCGATCCCGATCGGCTGCACCAGGAGGCGATCCTGATCGCAAGCAAAGCCGATATCCGCGAGGAGCTCGACCGGCTCGCGTCCCACGTCGCGCAGGTCGAGCGGCTGATTGCCGGTGGGGGCCCGATCGGCCGCCGACTCGATTTCCTCGCGCAGGAGCTCAATCGCGAGGCGAACACGCTGTGCTCCAAGTCGAACGACGTGGAGTTGACCAACATCGGGCTGGAGCTCAAGAGCGTGGTCGAGCAGTTCCGCGAGCAAGTGCAGAATTTGGAATGAGCTGATGACGGCAAGCGGGGGTCAGCAACAGAGCGACGCCGTCGCCCGCCGCGGGCTCATGCTGGTGCTGTCATCGCCTTCGGGTGCAGGCAAGACAACGCTTTCGCGCAGGCTGCTCGACGCCGATCTCGGCGTGGAGCTTTCGGTCTCGGTGACGACGCGCAAGCAAAGGCCGGGCGAGGTCGACGGCCGCGATTATCATTTCATCGACGCCGTCCGGTTCGAGGCCATGATCAAGCGTGGCGAACTGCTGGAGTGGGCGCACGTGTTCGGCCATCGCTACGGCACGCCGCGCGCGCCGGTGGAGGCCGCGCTAGTGCGCGGGCACGACGTTTTGTTCGACATCGACTGGCAGGGGACGCAGCAGCTTCGCGAAAAGGCGGACCGCGATCTCGTCAGTATCTTCGTGCTGCCGCCATCAATGTCGGACCTCGAACAGCGGCTGCGGCGGAGAGCGCAGGATTCCGATGACGTGATTCACGCTCGCATGGCAACGGCGACCGACGAGATGAGTCACTGGGCGGAGTACGACTACGTCGTGATTAACACCGATGTCGATTACGCTTTTGCGCAGGTGCAATCGATCCTCGCGGCCGAGCGCCTCAAGCGCGAGCGGCAGATCGGTCTCTCCGAGTTCATTCGCCGCCTGCAGGCGCAGCTGTGATAGCGAATTGATGCGAGCGTAGGCCGCCGGGCGAAGAAGGACCTGCGTGCCGTCAACAGCGCGCTGCAAAGGCCCGCGCGAGAGCAACGAACCCCTCAACTGGCACGTCCTCGGGCCGCGCGGTCGGCGCGATCCTCGCGGCGTCGAGCAGCGCGGATGGATCGGTGCCCAGCGATTTCAGGCTCTGGCGCAGCATCTTGCGGCGTTGACCGAACGCGGCTTCAGTCACCCGCTCGAGCGCGGGGCGCGCGCAGGCGAGCGGATTTTCGCGCGGCACCAGGTCCACGATGGACGATGTCACTTTTGGTGGCGGCACGAAGGCGCTGCCGGCGACGTCGAACCGAATGCGCGCTTTGCAACGCCAGCCAACGAGGACGGACAGGCGTCCGTAGCTCTTGCAGCCGGGGGCGGCGACGACGCGCTCGGCAACCTCGCGCTGGAGCATCAGCACGAGCCGGTCGTACCAGGGCGGCCACGGTTCGAGCGTGAGCCAGCGGACCAACAGCGCCGTGGCGATGTTGTAGGGCAGATTCGCAACCACGCGCGCGGGGGCGCTGCCGAGGAGCGGGCGCGGATCGAAGTCGAGCGCGTCGCCGGCAACGATCTCGAGGCGTCCGGGATATCGCCCGGCGATCTCGCCGAGCGCCGCGATCGCGCGGTCGTCGCGCTCGACCGCGACCACCCGGCGCGCGCCCGCTGCGAGCAGCGCACGGGTGAGCCCGCCCGGTCCCGGACCGATCTCCACGACGTCGACGCTCGCGAGCGGGCCCGCCGCGCGGGCGATGCGGGCGGTGAGGTTGAGGTCGAGAAGAAAATTCTGGCCGAGCGACTTCTTGGCGCTGAGACCGTGTCGGCGTATCACCTCGCGCAGCGGCGGAAGATCATCGACGGCGCTCATGCGCGAAGCGCGACTGGACGCGAATGGGACCGCGAGGAGAGCCTCGCGGCGAGCTCGATGGCGGCGATCAGGCTCGTGGGATCGGCGCGGCCGGTGCCGGCGATGTCGAAGGCGGTACCGTGATCGGGCGAGGTGCGCACGAATGGCAAGCCGAGAGTCACATTGACCGCGTGATCGAAAGCCAGCGTCTTGATCGGGATCAGCGCCTGATCGTGATACATCGCAAGCGCCACGTCGTAGCTCGCGCGCGCGGCCGCATGGAAGAGCGAGTCCGCGGGCAACGGGCCGCGGGCATCGATACCTTCCGCCTTGAGCCGTTCGACGGCTGGACGTACGAGGGTCAGATCCTCGTCGCCGAGCGCGCCATCTTCCCCGGCATGGGGATTGAGGCCGGCGACTGCGAGGCGCGGACGCGCAATTCCGAAGCGCTCATGCAGGTCGTGAGCGACGATGCGGCCGGTCTCGACCACGAGGTCGGCGGTGAGCTTGGCGACGACCTCCTTCAGCGGAAGGTGGATGGTGACGGGCACGACCGCAAGCTCGGGCGACCATAGCATCATCACCGGCTGAGCGGGCGCACCGGTCGATTCCTCGGCCAGTTTACCGAGATATTCCGTGTGTCCGGGCTCGGCAAAGCCGGAACGATAGAGGACGTTCTTGGCGACCGGATTGGTGACGATCGCGGCCGCCGCCCCGGCGCACACATCGGCCACCGCGCGGCGAATAGCCGCAAGTGCCGCCGGCGCGCTCGATTGATCCGGATGGCCAGGCTCTGCGCTCACCGGCACGCCGATGTCGACGACGGGCAGCGCGGTCTTGAAGGCCGTCCACGCCGCCACCGGCTCAACCACGGCGATGGTCAGGTCGGGCGCCATCCGCTTCGCGCGTCGCGCGACAAACGCCGGATCGGCAAGGAAATAGAATGGGGTAAGTTTAAGCTCGTCACGCCGGCGCCATGCCGCCAAGGTGATGTCTGGTCCGATCCCGGCCGGCTCGCCCAGCGTCAACGCCAAAGGCCGTGCCATTCTTACTTGTACTCGAACATTGCGCCGCGACGTATCTCTTCCAGATATTGTTTGGATCGCTGCTCGTAGCGCTCGGCCATGACGGTCTCACGGGCCTGACGCCGGACCAACGTGTTGTCGGCCGCCGATTCCTTCTTGGCGCAGATCGCGAACATCTCCACTCCGTACTTGGTGACTTCGGGCGGCGTCAATCGGCCGACCTCGATGCCGTCGAGCACCTTGCGCAGCTCCGCCGGAATGTCAGCCGAGCTGCGAATGACCTGATCGCGCACGGCGACGTCCTTGAGGGCGCGGGCAAAGGTAATTCCATCGTCGCAACCCTGAAACCGGCCGCGCAGAGCTTCCGCCTCACGCTTGCGTCCCTCGACGAATGCTTCCGGCGATCCGGCCGGAACGAAGAAAAGGATCGGGCGTAAGGTGTAATCGTAGCTGGCGGTGTCGTTGGATTTCGATTCCATCGCCGTGAGAAGATCCTTGTCGCCGATCTGCAGGCTCGACTGGTATCGCCCGCGCACGAGCTGCGACCAAGTGATATCGGCCTTGATGCGCGCCTTGAGCGTGGCGGCGTTGACGCCTGACTTCGCCAGCTGCTCGGTCAATTGCTCCGCCGTTATTCGCATGCGGCTCGCCATCGAAGCAAAGGCGGTGTCAACTTCGGAACTGGGAACCTCCAGTCCGAATTTCTTGGCCTCCTTCACCTTGAGCTTCTCGTTGATCAGCTCATCGAGGATCTCCTGGCGTGTAGAAGTCTTGTGCGTCGACAACTGATTGAGCTTGGTGCGCTGCTCGATGTCGAGCGCGGTGATCGGCTCGCCGTTGACGATAACGACCACCTGTTGGGCGCCGGCGGCGGTCGCGAAGATCGAAGCGCCGAACGCCAGGATTATCGCGGTTACCAATTTGCGGCAGGTCGTGAAACTCTCGAACATCATCGCTTCATCCGCTTCCTCG
>JAFAHL010000308.1 GCA_019237215.1 Hyphomicrobiales bacterium
CGGGATAGAGCAACTCGCGGTCGCCGATGACTTCGAGCTTGATCCAATTGGTCTCTAGCGCCTCGCGCGCAAGCTCGGCGGTCAGCACGGCGTCCTTCGCAGTCTGGCAGCCCGCGGTGTTGGGCAGGAAGTGGATGTGCTTCGGGACGAGATCGACCAGGCTCTCGTCCTCGCCCGCCAGGCTGATGCGTCGGATCGAGGCCGTCACCATCTCGGCTCCACTCGCGGCGATGGCGTCAAGCATGAGCTTGCGGTTGGGATAACCGGCGGTGCCGAGGAAGAGACGCGAAGCGAACTCGCGGCCAGCAATGATCAAAGGATCGGACATCTCGAAAGCTCCTCAGCCGCCCTGACGGGCGCGTACAATTTCGACGCTGTCGCCGGGGCGAAGCCTCGTCTGTGGCCACGCCGCGCGCGGAACGATGGCGCCGTTAAGCGCGACCGCGATCCCGCGTTGGCCGACGTCGACGGCCTTTTCCTCCAACAAGGCCGCCAGCGTCGCGACCGCCAGCGGCTCGGTCTCCCCGTTGACCTGGATGTTCGTCTCGACCGCGGCTTGCGTCATGGCAGTCTCTCCCTATTCCGCAGCAGCAGGGAGCGAGCCAAATCGCTCGATGCCGAAGGGACGGATTGCGGCCTCGCTGACTCCGTCAAGCACCAGGCGCGCGATGGCATCGGCCGTGATCGGCGTCAGCAGAATTCCGTTGCGATAGTGCCCGGTGGCGTAGATGAGTCCGTCGATCGGTCCGGCACCGAGGATCGGTGCGTCGTCGCGGCTGCCCGGTCGATGCCCGACCCACATCTCATCGATCGGCAGTTCCTCGACCGCCGGCACTGCGCGCCAGGCGGCTTCGAGCAAGGTGAGCATCCCGCCCGCGGTCAACGACGTGTCGTATCCTTTTTCCTCGACCGTCGCCCCCACCAGCAGGCGACCATCCCGGCGCGGCACCAAATAGGCTGCCGGCGCCCAAACCACATGGGTCAAGAGCGGGGCAGCCGGATCCATACGCAGCGCGAGCATCTGCCCTTTGATCGGCCGCACCGGAGGCAACAGTTCCGGCCGCAAGCCGGCGATGCGGCGCGACCACGCCCCGGCCGCAAGCACAACCACATCCGCCGACACCTTTGCGCCCTCGGCGAGCACGAGGCCGTCGACGCGCCCGGCCCGGGATGAAATCGTGCTCACCGCGCGATATTCGCTGACGCTGGCGCCGGCCGTTTCGGCGGCGAGGCGGAGCGCGCGCGCGAGCTTGCGATTGTCGACTTGGGTGTCTTCGGGGCTCAACACGGCGCCGGCGAGCTTGCCGGCCAGATGCGGCTCGCGCCGCCGCGTCTCCGCCGCCGAAATCCATTGCAGCGGCAACCCGAGTTTTTGCTGGAATACAAGCTGATGGTTCAGCCGTGCCTGATCGTCCGCGGTCAAGGCGACGACCAGCGTGCCCTCGGTGCGCAGTTCCACATCGACGCCCGAGACCTCGAGCAATTCGGCGGCGAAAGCAGGCCAGCGCGCCTGGCTTTCGCGACCGAGCGCGACCAGGGCTTCCTCGCCGGGCTCGGCCTCGGCGCAAGCCGCCAACATGCCGGCGGCAGCGTGGCTTGCGCCGCCACCAGCCGCGCCCCGGTCGAATACTTGAACCGATGCTCCCCGCGCCGCCAATCGCCACGCAATGGCAAGGCCGATCACCCCGGCGCCGATGATGGCGACATCCGACGTTCGGACATTGGGCGTGGGCTCGTTCGGCAACCGGCGGCTCCCTTCGCTGGAATGACCCAGACAGGTTCCATGGGTGTGATCTCAGCCGCGTGGGCGCGGCACCCCAGGCCGTCGAACCTCATGATGGGCATTCCCGCGTGATTGCACAAGGCCATTCGCGGCACGGTCCTGTGCCCCAGCCGCCGTGAGGTCCTCAATACGGGGGTCGGTGACGCAGCAGCCGCGAGCACGCGATCCCGACCGTCATCACCACCGCTGCACCAACGAAGATGCTGGGCTCCGGCCCGCCATGCGCAAAACCATAGCCGTAGACCACCGGGCCGACGGCCTGGCCAAGATAGAAGAAGGATGAATGCAATGAGGCAGCCGCGCCGCGCGCCGTCTGCGACAATTCGGTAACGTGGACCTGGATAGAACCGTGCAGGAGATAGAAGCCAAACCCAAATATGCCGTAGACGGCAATCTGCCACATCCATGGGACCTGCAACGCGATGAGAACGAGGCCTGTTGCAGCGAGCGCGCCGCCGGCGACCATCAAATGGCGCTCCCGCACGTGGGCGATGAGAGCCGGAACCGAGAGGGAATAGAAGACGCCGCCCATGGCGAACGCCGCGATCAGCAGTCCCGCGATCGAGGCGCGGGGCTCGCCGATCACAAGCAGCAGGAGGGCCACGTAAGGGAAGAGCCCATGGATGAAGACTGCTTCGAAGAACACGGACGTGAAGCAAACCTTGGCGCGCGGGTCGGCAAAAATGCTGCGGAAATTGGCCATGACTGCCGCACGATGAAAACGCGCCGGCGGCGGCGTCACCACGCCGCGGAAGGCGAAGAACGCCGCGATCGTCACGATCAATCCGAACGAGCCGAGAATTGCGAACACGCCGCGCCAGCCGAGCAGGTCGCCTATCACGCCCGCGATCGAGGAGCCTACGAGGTTCCCCGTGAGGCCCACCGCAAGGAGCCGGCCGATCGCCACTTGGCGCTGATTGACCGGTACAAGATCGCCGGTGAGAGCCATCGCTACGGGAAATATCCCACCCGCCACCAGCCCCGCTGCGACCCGCATGGCAATGAGCAGCGAGAAACTTGTCGCCGCCGCGCAGACCAGCGCCGACAGTGCCACGACCAGCAGGCACAGATTCATCAGCCGAGTCTTACCGAAGAAGTCTCCGGTCACGCCCAGCGCGGGTTGCACCAGTGCGTAGGGAAACGTGTAGGCGCTCGAGAGCAATGCAGCCGTTTTCACCTCGATGGCGAGATCGTCCGCGATCATGGGCACGACAGGATCGACGGCGCGCGTGAACAGCGTTTGCGCAAAGACCACGAGGCCGACGATTTTCAGAACTGGAGGGATGGGTGAACTCGCTTAATTTCCAGCTACTTGCTTTCAGTTCTTCGCGAGTTTGTCGAATTCGACCAGGCGCTGCAGCAGCTCCTGCATCTGCTTGAGGGGGACCATATTGGGTCCGTCGGACGGCGCTCGGTCGGGATCCTGGTGGGTCTCGATGAAGACGCCAGCTACGCCGACCGCGACCGCCGCGCGCGCCAGCACTGCAACGAATTCCCGCTCGCCGCCGGAGGACGTGCCCTGCCCGCCCGGCTGCTGCACGGAATGCGTGGCGTCGAAGATCACCGGGGCGCCGGTGGTGCGCGCGAGGATCGGCAGTGCACGCATGTCGGAGACGAGGGTATTGTAACCGAAGGACGTCCCACGCTCGGTCACCAGCACGTTGGGATTGCCGGCTGCGGTAATCTTGGCGACGACGTTCGCCATGTCCCACGGCGCCAAGAACTGACCCTTCTTGACGTTGACGACGCGTCCGGTCGCGGCGGCGGCGAGGAGGAGATCGGTCTGCCGGCACAGAAAGGCGGGAATCTGCAGCACGTCCACGACTTCAGCAACGCGTGGGCATTGCTGTGCCTCGTGCACGTCGGTGAGGATGGGCACGCCGAGCGTCTGGCGGACTTCCGCAAAGATCGGCAAAGCGCGATCGAGGCCGACGCCGCGGTTGCTTCTGGCGCTGGTGCGGTTGGCCTTGTCGAACGAGGTTTTGTAGACGAGCCCGATCCGGAGCTTGCCGGCGATCTCCTTGAGGGCCGAGGCCATTTCGAGCGCGTGGTCGCGGCTCTCGAGCGCGCAAGGCCCCGCGATCAGCGCGAGCGGCAGCCCATTGCCGAAGCGCGTTTGGCCGACGGCGACGATCGGATTGGGAGCGGGCTCGACCTTCATCGCGGGCGACCATGCGCCGGCGGTCTTTAGGGGTCAACCGAGCGGGTGCCGGCGGTGCCCGGCATAGATGTCGAGATCACCGTGCCGTTGCGAGCGGCTTCATCGGATTTCGTTTAGTCGAATACCAACGTTGCGCCGATGGCGGTTTCCGGCGCGACAATCGTTGCGCCCATGCGCGAGGAAGCCGCGATCCCGCCCGCCTTCAGCGCCGCATCCAGCGCGGCGCGGTCGCGCACACGAAATTGCACGGCGGCCAGCCGCGCCCCGCGGGAAATATCGGGCGGCTCGGTCCCGAAATGGCTGCGGAAGGCAGCCGGATCCATCACCCTGATGTCGCCGCGCGGCGTTGACACCGTGATTCCGCTCGATGTGGCGGAAAGGTCGCGGATGCCGGTGAAGGCCGACAAGAAAATGTGGTGGTCCGTCGGGTTTTCGGCAACCAACACCACGCTCCCGATGGCGCTTGCCGTGTTGGGATGCTGCTGAAAGGCGGAATTCCAGAAATTTTCGGGAAAGTGCTGCTGACAGACGGCAAAGCCGATGGCTGGCGCTTTGGCGTCGCGCGCGAACGCAAGCGAGAAACCAACCTTGGTTGGGGCGCCGTCCGGCCGCTTGCCCTCGCGCTCGAAATGCATGGCATCCGAGACCCCAATCGCCGCCGAGCGAAAGCGGGTCGCGTCCGCTGCGGCGTCTTCGCTTTCGAGGATGAGCAGCGAGAGTCCCTGCCGGTGCTTGAGAAAGACTCGGTTGAAGGTGCCGAACAGCGCCGAGAGGCCATCGCTCCCAAGCTTTTGCGGCTCGGCCACGGTCAGCAGCTCGAGGAAGAAGCCCGGAAGTTGGATCAGGTGGTTATGCGTGCCCCACGAATGCTGGTTGCGCGCGCCCACAGTGAAACCGAGGCGACGATAGAGCTCGGCCGCGGCCTCGAGATCGCGCACGGCATGGACGACATGGTCGAGGCCGCGGGGCATCGCCGTCACTTCACGGCCGAGAACGCCGTGGGCTGCAGGAACATGTTTTTGATCGAGGCGACGATCGGCCCATCGCGCTCGCTCTCGGCACGCTTGGCTAGCCATTCCGGATCGGTGGCGAATTTATTCCACTTCGTTTCACGCTCGGCGAGGGATTCCCAGGCGAGCAGGTAATGGAGGTCCTGGTTTCCGCCGTCTCCCACTAGCACCGTCCAGAACCCGGCCTGACGAATGCCGTGCCGCTTCCACAGCTCGAGCGTCGTGGTTTCGAACCGCTTCAACAGAGCGGGTAGCCGCCCGGTCACGCAGTGATAAATCCTCAATTCATAGATCATGATCGCCTCTTGCTGCTGCACTCAAGACCGCCGACGTTAATGGCAGCGACGGGAAAGGCAATCGGCGATGATGCGAACAAAAGGCGTCAATCGCCCGCCCAGCAGATGGCGTAAATCGGCAAGGTCAAGACGGCTGATTAGACCAGTCGGCTGCGGTCCACCGCCGCGCCGACGAACGAGGCGAACAGCGGGTGCGGCTCGAAAGGCCGCGATTTCAGCTCGGGGTGGAACTGCACGCCGACGAACCAGGGATGGTCTTCGTACTCGATCATCTCCGGCAATAGTCCGTCGGGCGACATACCGGAAAAGCGCATGCCATGCTGCTCGAGCCGGCCCTTGTACCTGGTATTGACCTCGTAGCGGTGGCGGTGGCGCTCGGAAATCTCGGTCGCGCCGTGGTAGATCTGCGATACCCGGCTGCCGCGCTGAAGGACCGCCGGATAGGCGCCGAGGCGCATGGTGCCGCCGAGATCGCCGTGGACACCGCGAGTCTGGAGCTCGTTGCCCTTCATCCACTCGGTCATCAAACCGACCACCGGCTCGGGGGTCGCACCGAATTCGGTCGAGTTCGCCTCCTCGATGCCACAGAGGTTGCGCGCCGCTTCGATGACGGCCATCTGCATTCCGAAGCAAATCCCGAAATACGGCAGTTGGCGCTCGCGCGCGAACCGAACGGCCCGGATTTTCCCTTCGGTGCCGCGCTGGCCGAAGCCGCCGGGGACCAGAATGCCGTTCACGTTCTCGAGAAACGGCGTCGGATCCTCGCGCTCGAACACCTCGGATTCGATCCAATCGAGATTGACGCGAACCTTGTTGGCGATGCCGCCGTGGGAGAGCGCCTCGATCAGCGACTTATAGGCGTCTTTGAGGCCAGTATATTTGCCGACGATGGCAATCGTCACATCGCCTTCCGGGTTGCGAATGCGCTCGTTGATGAGACGCCAGCGCGCGAGATCAGGTTCGCCTTCGGGTTCGATCCCGAAGGCCGCGAGCACCTCGCGGTCGAGCCCAGCCTGATGATAGGCCTCCGGCACCGCGTAGATATTGTCCGCGTCGCGCGCTTCGATCACCGCGCTCGGGCGTACGTTGCAGAACAAGGCGAGCTTGGCGCGCTCGCTGTCGGGGATCGGCCGGTCGGTACGGCACAGCAAGATGTCGGGTTGAATGCCGATCGAGCGCAGTTCCTTGACCGAGTGCTGGGTCGGCTTGGTCTTGAGTTCGCCCGCGCCGGCAACGAACGGCAAAAGGGTCAGGTGAATGTAGATGGCATGATGCCGGGGCAACTCGTTGCCGAGCTGTCGGATCGCCTCGAAGAACGGCAGGCCCTCGATATCACCGACCGTGCCCCCGATCTCGCACAGGACGAAATCGAAGCCCTCATTGCCCGCCCGGATGAAATCCTTAATCGCGTTGGTGACGTGGGGAACCACCTGAATGGTGGCGCCGAGATAGTCGCCGTGCCGCTCCTTGGCGAGGATCTCCTGATAGATGCGGCCGGTGGTGATGTTGTCGTGGCGGGTCGCCGGCCGGCCGGTGAAGCGCTCGTAATGGCCGAGGTCGAGGTCGGTCTCCGCACCGTCATCGGTGACGAAGACCTCGCCGTGCTGGTAGGGCGACATCGTCCCGGGATCGACATTGAGATAGGGGTCGAGCTTGCGCAACCGTACCTTGAAGCCGCGCGCCTGCAGCAGCGCGCCGAGCGCTGCCGATGCGAGACCCTTGCCGAGGGAGGAGACCACGCCGCCGGTGATGAAGATATACCGCGCCATGGGACCTAACCTTTAGCGCCACGCCGCTGATTCGACGAGAGCACCGAGCAGCGCTCCATACGACTTCCATGCGCAGCGCGCATATCGAAAAATCCTCGCGACCCTATCGGCACATGGCTTGGTCTCTTGATGTGAGCTCTCAATTTACCATTCGCCAGCTGCATAGCTTCTCAAGCGAAGGGGCCGGTCACCCGGCCCCCTACGTTTGCCTTATTGCGACCGTGGCACTTGCGGCCCAGGGGGAGGGCCAGGTGGAGGGGCAGCCGGCTGCTGCTCCTGCTGGCGCAGCGTGTCGAGCAAGCCGCCGCCCTGCCCGGCCGGTCCGCCGGGCGTCTGCTGGGCCGGGGCGCCGGTGTTCTGGATGATCGAGGTCGGCTTGCGGTCCCAGCCGGCCAAGATCGATAGCAGCAAACTGGTGGCGAAGAAGAGCGCGGCCAAGGCGGCGGTGGTGCGCGTGAGGACGTTGGCCGTTCCACGACTGGACAGAAATCCGCCGGTCGAGCCGATGCCGAGCCCGCCCCCTTCCGACTTCTGCAGCAGCACGACGCCGATCATCGCGAGGACGATCATGAGATGAATGAGAATGATCACGGTCCGCATGCGTCCGCCCGCTGTTGTCGCGCCTTTAATCCTCGGGTGCCGCCCCCGGGGTCACATATAGGAAGTCGCGGGGGTGTCTACACGATCCGCCGCGCAATTTCCATGCAGGCAAAGCTTTCCAGCGAGCCCGGGGCTCGAGGCGCGCCAGGGCGCGCAGCGAAACGGGAGCTTATTTCAGGACTTTCAGATAGGCGATGACGTCATCGACGTCCTTGGCATCGGTGAGCCCGCCATAGGGCATGCGGTTGCCCTTCACCTTCGCCTGCGGGTCCTGGATGTAGGCGCGCAAATTGTCCTCGTCCCAAACGAGGTTGGCGCGCTTCATGGGGTTCGAATAGCGGAAGTCCTCAAGTGCCGCCGACTGGCGCCCAACGACGCCCTTGAGGCTCGGGCCGAGCGCGTCGGGCCGCTCCGTGTGGCAGGCCGCGCAAGTTTGGTAGAGCACCTTGCCATGCTCGACATCCGCTGCCGCGACCGGGTTCGCGGATAGCGCGAGGAGGAGCGCGGCGGCGCCCACGATCGAGGGATGCATCATCGCACTGACCCCTGAGCTACGCCCGGATCACGCATGCACCAGCGGACCGGGGCTCTTGAGGTACTTCGTGACGATCGCGTCGGCCGACCAATAGGCGAGCGCGCCGACCGGACCGGTGGGGTTGTAAGCTGGCTGCTGCGGGAAGGTGGACGCCCCCATGATGAAGAGGTTATCCGCGTCCCAGGCTTGCAAGTAGCGATTCACGACGCTCGTCTTGGGGTCGTGGCCCATGATCGTGCCGCCGGTATTATGGGTCGACTGGTAGGGCACGGTGTTGTAATCGCCCCGACGCAGCCCAGGCGAGCCCATCATGGTCGGGTTCATGGCGCGCGCGATCTTGAGCGCAATCTCCATGCAATAGTCCGCCACCTTGTAGTCGTTCTCGACGAAATTATAGGTCATGCGCAGCAGCGGACGGCCGAGTTGGTCTTTGTAGGTCGGGTCGAGGTCGATGTAGTTGTAGCGGCTGGCGTAGTTCGATCCCGACAAGGTGATGCGCGCTGCATGTTGATACCACTTGGCCGTCGCCTTCTTCCAAGCCGTGCCCCAACGCGGGGTACCGGGCGGGACCGGCCGGTAGCTGATCGGCCGTCCGTCGGCGTGCCCTAACTGGATCTTGCATCCGCCCAGGAAGCCGAGCCCGCCATGGTCGAAGTTGTCGCCGTCGAAATCGTCCATGACCGTCTGCGTGCCGGGCGAGCCCATGAACGGATTGAACACCTTGTCCTCGAAGAACAGCGTCACACCCAACCGCGAGAGCTGATAACAGTAGTTTCTGCCGACCACGCCCTTTTGAGTGACCGGATCGTAGGGCTCGCCGATGCCGGAGTTGAGCAGGAGCGAGATGTTGCCGAAGACATAGGCCGAGAGCACCACGAGTCCTGCCGGCTGCTCATATTCCTCGCCGGTGCGGGTATCCGTGAAGACGACGCCCGTCACCTTCTTCGCCGCCTTGTCGTAGCTCAGCCGGCTGACCCAGGCGCGGGCACGCAGCGTGAATTTCGGATCGGC
>JAFAHL010000310.1 GCA_019237215.1 Hyphomicrobiales bacterium
TTAAGAGCGCGAACCCATAAGCGTCACCACCTCAACCGACCGCCGTAGCCGACGCTGGCCCCGAACCGCGTAGCGTTTCGGCGCAAGGGAAGCTGCGACTTCTTCCACACCACACGTCGAACGATGGCATCGCGAGCGGCACCGTAGTCCTTGCTGGCGGGCGGCATGTTACGCCAGTAGATTAGGGTTGCATCGCCCTTGCGGTCGGGCGGCACCTCATCGAAAGCAAACACCGTCGCGGCCGCGCTTGCCTCGTCGGCGGTGAGAGCGTGCGGAACTTCATCCGCGGGAGCAAGCCCGTCGCGCGCCAACCCTTGGCGAATGCTAGCTGGAATCTCGCTATCGGGATCGACGCCCCGAGCCACAGCGACGAACGGCAGCTGCCGCTCTTTCGCGATGCGATTGAAATGCGCCGCCGCCATCACGCTTTTCACAGAACCATGGAGACATACGAATACGACCGTCGCCCGCTGCCGCGAACTAGGGTCTGCATGCGACGCGCTTCCGGCGAGAACCGCGGTCACAAGGGCAACGGCAGATCGATGAACTGCAGCATGGAGAACAACCCTGCTTCTACCGGATAATCGCATTTTCTCTCTCCTCTGTGCGGCGCGCCATTCGCGCCCCACGCTCGGAAACGAGCCTGAATAGCCAAGTACCGGACCTGCGTGCAAAGCAACATTTCTCAGCCACGCCTTAGAAAGTCTCATGCTGCCGCGCTTTGCCCCGAGAGCAAACGTGCGACCGCACCGGAGCTTCGAGCGGTCTTGCGTTCCGGCACGCCTACGCGATCACGTTGGCCTTGCTCAGAAATCCCCAGACGTCGACCACCGGCTTGCCGGCGAGATCGAGGTCGCGATAGGCCGAATGCGGCGCGCACAGAATGAGGAGATCGCTGCGTTCGATCACCTCGTCGAGGGCGAGCAATTCGGGGTCGGTGGTCACGAGCGGATCGGTGGTGAGCACCGTCTCGGCAAGACTCGCGAGCGCTTTCTTGAACTTGTAGCTCAGCGAGGCGCGGGTGTCGTCGATGTCGGCCTTGAACGCCATGCCGAGCAGCCCGACCGTCATGCGCGCGAGATCATAACGCCGGCAAAGGTCATCGCAGATGTGGAGCACCAGGCCCTCGTTGACCAGCATGGCGGCGTTGCCGAGGCTGAACTGGTTCTGGGCAAAGGCGGCAAGCTGCATCGTGTCCTTCATCAGGCACGGGCCCGCCGTGAGGCCCGGCGTCGGAATGCCGCGGGCGCGCGGATAGTTTCGCCGCATCGCGTCGTAGATCCTGCGGTAATCGAGACCTGCCGACTTGGCGATCAGGTAGAACTGGTTCGAGGTCGCGAACTCGATGTAGCGGTAGGCGTTGCTGAAGAGCTTCGCGAATTCCGCCTCGCGCGGCTTCACGACGATCAGCTCGGGGGCGATGGCGGAAAACAGCTTTGCCGCCGCCTGCTCGGCCGCCGGCGTCGTGCCGCTGATGATTTGCGGTGTTTCCTTGAGCTCGCTTATGCCGTGCCCTTGCACCATGCGCTCCGGGCAGAAGGCGACCTTGAGGTCACGGTTCTGGCGCCGGAGATAGCCATCGAGCCAATCCGTCGTGCCGGGAAATACCGTCGAGCGCAGCACCAGCAGCTGGCCGTCGGCGAGATACGGCAGCAGCCCATCGATGCACTCTTGCACCACCTCGCGCACCGGATTGAGAAACTCGTCGATCGGCGTGCCGATGGTGACGATGAGGGGGCCCGTTGAGACGATATCCGCCGGCGAAGATGTGAAGACGAGCCGGTTGCGCTTGAGCGCTCTCAGCAGCAGCTCCTCGCCGCCGTATTCGATGAACGGCAGACGGCCGGACCGCAACGTCTCGAGGGCTTCCCGATTGACGTCATGGACGTTGACGCGATAGCCCGCCTCGGCGAAGGCCAGCACGAGCGGAATGCCGACGTGACCGGCGCCGCCGACGATGGTCAGGTCGGCGGCGTCGAGGCGCGCAGGCATTGCCGCGGTGGGCTTGGTGCCGGCAACATTCACGCAAAGGCTCCAAACGCTGGCGCCCGCAGCTGTTGCGCGCGCGTAGCGAGTGATAGCTCAGCCTTCGGCATAATACAAAGGCCCCGCGCCGTCAGCGCCATCATCAAAGCTCGCGCGGAACCGGCAATGGCGTCAGGAGCTTGCCGCGATAGCCTTGCGCGCGCAGCTTGGGCGCGAGCTCGTCGGCGATGTGCCAGGAAAAAATGATCGCGCACTCGGGCTGGTCGGAGAACAGCCGACTTTCCTCAACCACGGGAATGGACGTTCCCGGCATGCACTTGCCGATCTTGAGCGAGCCCGCGATCTCGCAGACGTAGTCGATGATCGCCTCGTCGAGGCCGAGATAATTGACGAGGGTGGACGCCCGCGAGGGCGCGCTGATGCCACAGATGCGCGCGCCGCGCTCCTTGAGGTCGCGGATCATCGCGAGCAGCCGAAGCTTCGACAGCATCACGTCGTTGCGGAAAACTTTCAACCGCGCGACCATCGCTTCCCCGCGCGGCTCGGCGGCGAGCATTTTCGCGACGCTGTCATTGACCGGCTGCGCGCCGCGCTTCCCGGCGTAGACGCGAATCGATCCGCCGTGGGTCGGGATTGCCCGCGCGTGAAAGACTTCGAGCCCGTGCATTTGCAAGAGGTTGGCGAGGCTGTTGAGCGAGTAGTACCGCAGGTGCTCATGATAGATGGTGTCGTATTGCAGCCGATCCAGCAGACCGACGAGGTAGTGCGATTCGGATATGAACACGCCCTCGGGACCGATGAGATCGAGAATGCCTTCGACGATCGAATGCACGTCCTCGATATGCGCGAAGCAATTCGCCGCCGTCACCACGCGCGCGCGGCCGTGCTCGCGCTTGACCTCGGCTGCCACCGCCGGGGTGAAGTAGCGCATGAGGGTGGGGATGCCGCGGCCGTTGGCGATGTTGCCGACCTCGGTCGGCTCGATGCCGAGGATGCGGTGGTTCTTGAAGTTCGAGAGCAGCGTGCCGTCATTCGAACCGATGTCGATGACGAGATCCCGCGCAGCGAGCTTGAGCAGCGCCGAGGCTTCCGCGTAGAGCTCGGCGAAATTATCGCGCAACAGCTTGGTGGTGCCGCTAGTGTAGGGATATTCGGGCGGGAAGATGATGACGGGATCGACCGCCAAGCCGAGCTGCACCAGATCGCACTGCGCGCAATGCAACAGGTCGGTGGGGAACCAGGGCTGCTGGCGCGGCACCTCGCCGATCGCCACCATCTGGTTCACCGGCGGCATGTAGCCGAGCGAGAGCACCCTGGTCAGCGGTGCATGGCCGCAGACCTGACAGCATTCCACCGGAACGCTGGCTCCGCTGCCGGCGGCGCGGGCAATCTTTGCTGGAAACGATACCATCTCTGCCATGACCGGCTTACGCTGCCGGCGCCATGCTCTCGTGCGCCCAGTACCATTTGAGCGTGGGCGGCAGTCCTTCCTCGAGCGGGACGCGAGGTCTATAGCCGAGCGCGGCCAGTTTCGAAATATCGGGGCAGCGGCGCGGCGTGCTGCCCTCGCGCACGGGCGACGCGCGGAGCGCGATATCGCGGCCGGCGATCTTGGCCATGCGGCGGGCGAGATCGGCGATGCTGACTTCTTCCGCGCTGCCGACGTGGTAGATGCCGAGGTGCTCGCCCTTCTCGCGCATGAGCACCACGCCTTGCACGAGATCGTCGACGTGGCAGAAGCTGCGCGTCTCGGCGCCGCTGCCCTGGATCGGGAATGCAATGGTACCGGTCGCCTTGGCTTCCATCGCCCGTTTCAGCCGCACGGCGAATTGCGGGATGACGTGATCGAAGCCCATGTCGGGCCCGTAGATATTGTGCGGCCGGAAGATCAGCACCCGCTCGAAATGCTTGCGGCCGTGGTTGATGACCATCATCTCGCTGATGATCTTGCCGGCGCCATAGGACAGGCGCGGGTTGTGCGGATCGGGAACCACGAGCGGAGCGCTCTCGTCGGTGGGCACGCGCGGCGGCGACTGGTAAACCTCCGAGCTCGAAGCGAGGATCAGGCGTCCGACGCCGTGGTGGCGGCAGCCGTCGATGACGTTGACGATGCCCTTGACGCCGACGTCGAGCACGAGATCGGGCGCGCTGTAGAACGTTGCCGTGCCGTTGACGAAGGCGAGGTGGTGCACCTCGTCGATGCCGCGCATGGCCGCATCGACCGCGGCCGCGTCGCGGATATCGCCGCTGACGAACTCGATGTCGCGCTCGACCTCGCGCAGCCGGCGCAAAGCTCCGCGGGAATTGTCGTCGAACACACGCACGGCCTCGCCCGCCCGCACGAGCGCCTTGACCAGACCCGAACCGAGAAAGCCGCTACCGCCGGTGACCAGAATGCGCCGCGGACTCATCCGTCTGCCGCTCCTTCGCTTTCCGCCGCCCGCAGATACCACATCAGGAGCGCGGACGGGAAACCGATATCCGACCCGTACAAACGCCGGCAAATGCGCTAGGCTTTTCCTCGGCAGACCGCCAGCCGCATCAGCGCGGTCTCGACCACCAAGGGAGGACTTCATCATGTCTGTGGCGTCGTATCGCCTGGCCGCGATCGGCCTGGCCTGCGCACTGGTCACGCCCGCGAGCGCGCAGTTGCTCGCCCACAAGGATGT
>JAFAHL010000327.1 GCA_019237215.1 Hyphomicrobiales bacterium
GTCACGGTCATCGGACCGAGCGGATCCGGCAAGAGCACGCTGCTCTCGTGCATCAATTTCCTGGAGCCGTTCGATTCGGGCGAGATCACCGTCGACGGCGAGCCGGTGGGATGGGTGACCGCCGCCGGCGGCCGCCTACGCATGAGCGAGCGCGAGCTCAACCTGATGCGACAGCGTATCGGCATCGTTTTTCAGCAGTTCAATCTGTTCCCGCATTTGACCGTGCTGCAGAACGTGATCGAAGCGCCGATCCAGGTGAAAGGGCTCGCGCGCGACGAGGCCATCGCGATCGCGCGCGAGCAGCTCGCGCGCGTAGGTCTGCGCGCGAAGGAGAATGCCTATCCGAGCGAGCTGTCGGGCGGCCAGCAGCAGCGCGTCGCCATCGCCCGCAGCCTGGCCATGGACCCCAAGGTGATGCTGCTCGACGAGATCACCTCGGCGCTCGATCCCGAGCTCGTCGGCGAGGTCCTCTCCGCCATGCGCGCGCTGGCGGAGGCCGGCATGACGATGATCATCGTCACCCATGAAATGGCGTTCGCCCGCGACGTCTGCGACCGCGTCGTGTTCATGGACGAGGGCTCGATCGTCGAACAAGGCGCGCCGGATGTGCTGCTGACCAATCCGACGCACGAGCGCACGCGCGCGTTTCTGCGGCGGGTTATCGAGCGAACCGAGATTCAATCCGAGACCGCCAATGCACGGGAGTAAGCGATGTCGACGATCTACCGTTTGCAATTTCTTCTCATCGCGGCCGCTGCGATTCTGGCGGCTGCGTTCCCGGCAAATGCCCAGACCACGTTGGAGGCGGTCAAGCAGAAGGGCGTGTTGGTCGCGGGCAGCAGCGCCGAGTACCCGCCGTTCGAGTACGTCGCCGACGGCAAGCTCGTCGGCTACGACGTCGACATGGCCGAGGAGATCACGCGGCGCATGGGCGTGAAGGTGGCATGGGAAAAGATCGACTTCAAAGGCATCGTGGCCGCGCTCACCGCCAAGCGCGTCGACGTGCTGATCACCGCATTGACCTGGACCCCGGAGCGCGCCGAGCGGATCGCGTTCTCGGACCCGTATTTCGACGCGGGCATCGGCGCGATCACGCCGCGGTCGAGCACCATCGAGAAGGCGGAGGACCTGACGGGACGCAAAGTCGGCGTGCAGCTCGGCAGCTCCGGCGAGCGCTATGTGCGCGAAACCATCGGATCGAAGGTCGGCCAGCTGTTGACCTATGATTCGATCACGCTTGCCATCAACGACCTCAAGAACGGCCGCGTCGAGGCGGTCGTCAATCCGCTGCCGGTCTTGCGCTACGCGGTCCGCAACGACTCCGGATTCCGTTATACCGGCGTTTGGGATACCCGCGTGGTCGGCATCAACACGCGCCTCGAGGACAAGGAGCTGCTGGCCGAGATCAACCGGCATCTCGGCGACCTCAAGCGCGAAGGCTTTCTCGCCAAGCTGGAGACGAAGTGGTTCGGCCCCAACCAATGATGTGATCGCGCGTGCAGTCGCAAGGCGCCATCCCGCGACGCTGCGGATTCGCGCTCCTGTCGCTTGCCCGGCCTCGAAGGCGCGCGCATGATCGCCCGCCACCATGCCCGCGACCATGACCGCATGAGCCAGGCGTGAGCCCGCGCTTCGATCTCCTCGTCCGCAACGGCACGCTCGTCATTCCCGGCGTCGGCACGGTTGCGGCCGATGTCGGCATCTGCGGCAGCCACATTGCCGCCATCGGTGAGGAGCTTTCCGGATCGGCGCAGGAGGTGCTCGACGCCGGCGGCAAGGTCGTGCTGCCGGGAATTTTCGATCCGCACGTCCACATCGGCAACGAGCTGTCGTTCGAACAAGAGGCGCAGAGCGAAACCCGCGCGGCGATACTCGGCGGCGTCACCACCATCGGGATCATGGTGCGCAGCCTCGAAGACTCCTACTTCCTGCATCTGCCGGCGTTCCGCCGGGCCATGGACGAGACGAGCTACGTCGACTCGGTCTTCCACCTGCAGATCTTCACCGCGCAGCAGATCGCCGAGATGCCGCACTATGCGCGCCAATACGGCGTGCGCTCGTTCAAGTTCTACATGTCCGGCATCCCCGGCATCGTGAACTCCGTCACCGACGACGTGCTATTCGCGGGCTTCAAGCAGGTCGCGGCGATCGGCGCCGACGTGGTCGCCTGCGTGCATTGCGAGACCGGCGCGCTGATCGAGCGGGCGCGCGACGAGCTCGTCGCGCGCAAACCTAAAGGCACGCT
>JAFAHL010000335.1 GCA_019237215.1 Hyphomicrobiales bacterium
TGGTCGTTGCCGCCGGGGTCGAGACCCAGGAATACACCTATCTCAGCCTCGAACAGCGCAAGGCGCTCATCCGCCACACCGTCGCGTGCGTCGATGGGCGCGTGCCGGTCATGGTCGGGATTTCGCATCCCTCGTTCAGGACCGCGATCGAGCTGGCGCACTTTGCGGAAAGTCTAGGCGCGGCGGCGGTGCAATTGCTGGCGCCGCTGCGTCCATTTGCCGGTCCGCCCACGCACGCCGACCTGATCGCGTATTTCGAGGCGGTTGCGCGCGAAAGCAAGCTTCCGATCACGCTCTATCTCAATCCCGGGCCGGGCGCTGACGTCTCCATTGCGGACGCGATCGCGCTGGCGAAATTGCCGCGCGTCGAGCTCATCAAGGAGAGCTCCCGCGATCTGGCGCGCGTGTCACGCCTGATCGTCGAGATCGACCGCGCCGGCCATGCCTGCTATTTCACCACCATGCAAATGCTGCTCGCCACGCTCGAGCTGGGCGGCTCCGGCGCGACCATGCCGCCGCCGGCGTGCGAGATCGCGCGGCATATCATCGATGCCTTCGTGGCCAAGGACCATGAACGCGCCGCCACGCTGCAGCAGCAGTTCGCGCTGTTCCCGTCGAAATGGATGCATCGCGGGCTCGCTCCCGTTATGAAGGCGGCGATGAACTTGATCGGCGTGCCCGTCGGCGACCCCTATCCGCCCTATGCCTCGCTCAGCGCCGACGAAATCGCCGAATTGGCCGCGGTGCTGCGCACGACCGTGCTCGCCAAGAGATTTTCTGTCACGGCGGCGGCGTGAGGGGGATGTGCACGCATCAAGAGCAACTCGGCCACGTGACGATGCACCCTGCTTAGACGCCACGCCAGGCAAAGTAGACGGTCAGCGCGGCTCCGAGCACGACAACGAAGCCCTTGATCAACCGTTGATCGAGCCGCTGCGCCCAGTGCGCGGCGATGTAGGAGCCGACCGCCGAGCCCGCGAGCATCGGCAGGGTCTCCGGCCAGCGCACCACGTTTGCCACAACGAACGTGACGATCGCGGTGATTGTCATGATACCCACCAACGCCATCTTGAGGCCGTTCATCGCGTTGATGTCCCGCATGCCGAATAGGGTGAAAGCAGCCAGCATTAAAAAGCCGATGCCCCCGCCGAAGTAGCCGCCATAGATCGCGATGATGAACAGCGCTGCCAAGGCGCTGCGCGGGCCAAGCCGGATACGTTTGATCGCATCCGCCGGAGCGAAATTGCCGACGGCAAATACGATCGTTGCGAACAGAATCAGCCATGGTACGAGACTCGCGAAGATAGCGGTCGGGGTCCACAACAGCAGAAGTGCCCCGATCAGCCCGCCGACGAGGCTCACAACGAACAAGCCTAGGACGCTGAATTCGGCGACCGCGAGGATATTGCGGCGATACGCCCATGCGCCCGCAAACGTTCCAGAAAACAGTGCGACCACGCTCGATGCATTCGCGTCGATGGGATTGAGCCCGGCAAACAGGAGCGCCGGAAATGTCACCAAGGTTCCACCGCCGGCGAGCGAGTTCAGGGCTCCGCCGAGGAATGCGGCGGCGATGAGGACGATAGTAGTCACGAGCTGTGGTATGTGTGGCTTGTGTGAGGCAGTCAACTCGGCGGTTCCATCTCGGGAACTCGGTTCCGGAGTTGGGATTCTCGCGCGCGGCCGGACTTACAATCTTCACAAACGTCCTGAAATGTAGGGGAAAGGGAGCGGCGCTTTTTTCGTCCCGCCCGCAACGGCAAAGCCGGCCTCGCTTGCATCGGCGCGAATAGGGAGGACGAGATGCCCTCATTCAGCGACGTCAAGTATGTGTACGATCCCGAAGCCCTGAAAATAATGGGCGCTGCATTCGATACCGTGTGCCAGGCGTTCCCTCCTGATCTGAAAGAGCATGAAGGGGCGAGGAGGCGGCTGGCGTTGCTCATCCTTCGACACATGGATCGGGGAGAGCATGAGGTGGCGCGCCTGAGTGACCTGGCGTTGCTCGATTTCATGCGACCGCTCGCGCTCGAGCGGCGGTAGAGCGGCATCCTCGGGGAAACGCCGTCATGCTGCGCATTCTTGTGGTAGGG
>JAFAHL010000336.1 GCA_019237215.1 Hyphomicrobiales bacterium
GGCGAGGAGGCGCGCATCGTCGTCGCCGCGGTCGACGTCGGCATTCTCAACCTGACCGGCTACAAGCCGCCGGCGCCCGACGACTATTACCTCGGCCAGCGCCGGCTCACCGCCGAGATCCGCGACCTCTACGGTCAGCTCATCGACGGCATGCAGGGAGCGCGCGGGCAGATCAAGACCGGCGGCGATGCCGGCGTCGAGCTGCAAGGCTCGCCGCCCACGCAGAAGCCCTTGGCGCTCTATTCCGGCATCGTCGCTGTCAAGGCCGACGGTACCGCCGAGGTCGCCTTCGACATCCCGGATTTTGCCGGCACGGCGCGGGTGATGGCGGTGGCCTGGTCGAAGGACAAGGTCGGCCGCGCCGCCGGCGACGTCACCATACGGGACCCGGTGGTGCTCACGGCGACGTTGCCGCGCTTTCTTCTCAACGGCGATCGCGGCACCATGCACCTCGAGCTCGACAACGTCGCAGGCCAGGCCGGCGACTATCGATTGGAGGTGAGGAGCGAAGGCGTCGACGTCGTCGGCGGCGTGGCGCCGCAGACGCTCAAGCTCAACCCGAGAGAGCGCCGCTCCACCACGGTGCCGCTGTCGGTGCGCGGCGCCGGCAACGCCGCGGTGACCGTGCGCGTCAGCGGGCCGGGCGCTTTTGCCCTGGAACGCAGTTACCAACTGCCGGTGCGGCCGGCGACGCAAATTCTTGCGCGCCGCACGGTCAAACCGCTCGCCAAGGGCGAAAGCCTCACGCTCTCGAACGATCTGTTCGCCGACCTCGTGCCGGGCAGCGGTAGCGTCGCGCTCTCGGTCGGCCTCTCCAACGCGCTCGACGCGGCGGCGCTGTTGGCGGCGCTCGATCGTTATCCGTTCGGGTGCTCGGAGCAGATCGCGAGCCGCGCACTGCCGCTGCTTTACGTCAACGATCTCGCGAGCAGCGCCCATCTTGCGCTCGACACGGCGGTCGACCAGCGCATTCGCGAGTCGATCGTCCGGCTGCTTGCGCGCCAAGGCTCCAACGGCTCGTTCGGGCTGTGGTCCGCGGGCGGCGATGACGTGTGGCTCGACGCCTACGTCACCGATTTTTTGACGCGGGCGCGCGAGCGTAGCTTTGCCGTCCCCGATATCGGTTTCAAGCTCGCGCTCGATCGGCTGCGCAATTTCGTCGGCAACGCGGAGGATCCGGCGAAGGACGGTGGGCGCAATCTCGCCTATGCACTTTACGTACTGGCGAGGAATGGCGCGGCGCCGGTCGGCGATCTGCGTTACTTCGCCGACACCAAGCTCGACGCGTTTGCTACTCCGATCGCCAAGGCGCAGATCGCCGCGGCGCTCGGGATGCTCGGCGATCGCGCCCGCGCCGAGCGCGTCTACGCCGCCGCGCTCGCGTCGATCGCCCCGCGGCCGGTGCTCGACTACGGCCGCAGCGACTATGGCTCGGTGCTGCGCGATGCGGCGGCGCTGGTGACGCTCGCCTCCGAAGGCGGCGCGCCGCGGCCGACCATCACCGGGGCGGTCGAGCGCGTCGAGGCCGCGCGCAACCTCACGCCGTACACCTCGACGCAGGAGAACGCGTGGATGGTGCTCGCGGCGCGCGCCCTGGCGAAGGACGCGCAGGCCGTCACGCTCGACGTCGGCGGCGAGCGCACGCAAGGCGCGCTCAATCGCAACCTGCGTGCGAGCGACCTGCAGCAGCCGCTCACGCTGACGAATGCCGGCGAAAACCCCGTGCAGGCCGTCGTCACCGTGTCGGGTGCGCCGCTCGTGCCGGAGCCCGCCGCCGAGCGGGGCTTCAAGATCGAGCGCACGTATTACACGCTCGACGGCAAGCCCGCCGATGCGACCAAGGCCAAGCAGAACGACCGCTTTGCCGTGGTGCTGAAAATCACCGAGCCGCAGCCGCAGTTCGGGCGCATCATCGTCGCCGATTACCTGCCGGCCGGCTTCGAGATCGACAATCCGCGGCTGGTCTCGTCCGGCGATACCGGCACGCTGGCCTGGATCACGGATGCGCAG
>JAFAHL010000173.1 GCA_019237215.1 Hyphomicrobiales bacterium
TGCGAGCTTCAACCGCGGCTATCGCGGCTACCAGCAGAGCTACCGCACCTGCACACCGACGGCCGACCTGGTCATTCGCCGCTACCTCGAGGAAGGCTCGAAGATCGCGCGGGAGATGACAGCGCGCTACGCCAACTGACGGCGGCCTGCGTACCGCCTGCGCTGCGCACCTACCACCGCAATGCGCGCCCCAAGTCCGGGACCAAGTCCGGGACGTGCGCCCGCAATCATACCGCGAGCGGGCCGCCTCGCCGGCACCGGCTGAGCATTAACCGTTCCTCCAGTTGCGCCTAGGCGGACGCGCGTCGCGTGCTAACTTGCCCCGCGCAACAAGGCCCCGCATCCACATGGGCATGACAGCGCAAGCGATCGAGGTTCCGGGGCAGGCTCCGGATCATGAGCAGAAACGGGCCGCGCTCGGCTACCTCAACGCGGCCTGGACCGAAGCGCGCGTCGACGGTATCGACGGGGACTGCCTGGCGCAGGCTTGCCTGTTCGCCGCCTTTGCCGAATTCGTCTCGACCTACGGCGAGGAGGCGGCGGCGCGTTTCGCCGAGGGCCTCGCCGTGCGCATCCGCAACGGCGAATTCTCCCTCGCCCTGGCCAGGCAATAGGCGCCAGGCAATAGGCGCTAAGCCGCGCGCAGTTGCGGCTTGCCGCCGAGGCGCGCCGGCAAGGTCATGTCAATTCCGCCGGAACTCGCCGCGCGGCTCGTCGTTGCGGCACTCGCCACCGATTCCGTGCTTCTGATAGACTGGCGGCGATCCTCGATCGGCCGCCGAACCCATGCTGCTGCGCATTGGCTTGAGGCTCTTGTTGCCTGCGCTCGTCGCGAGCGCCAGCGTGGTTGCGCCGACCAACCTTCGCAGCGAAACCGTAAAGCCGCCGGACGCCGCCGCGCCGGCGCCTGATGAGGCCGCCCAGCGCAGCGCCGACAAGGGCAAGGGCCACCTCGCGCCGGCGTCCGCCGTTGCCGAAATCATCACCGATCTCTCCCGCTTGCCCGCGCCGGTCGCGCGCACCCGCGAACGCCTGCTCGCCGCCGCGCGCAGCGGCGACCTGCAGCAGCTTGCGGCGCTGATGAACGAGTCGTCGCCGATTTTCTCCTTCACCGACGACAAGGATCCGGTCGCCTTCTGGAAGGCGAACTACCCCGACTCGGACGGCGTCGAGGTGCTCTCAATCCTGACCATGATCCTGGAAGCCGGCTACGTGCGCGTCGACGAAGGCACGCCGCAAGAAATGTACGTGTGGCCCTATTTCGTGCGCATGTCGCTCTCCGCGCTGACGCCGCAGCAAAAAGTGGAGCTGTTTCGAATCGTCACCGGCGCCGACTACAAGGACATGATGAAGCTCGGGGTCTACGCCTTCTACCGTCTCGGGATAGGACCCGACGGCACCTGGCATTTCTTCGTCACCGGCGACTGAAGCGCCCCTGCCGTCCCCGCGAAGCCCGCCCTTGTGACGGTGCGGCGAGCGCCTTACGTTTAGCCGCGACATCTGGCAAGTCCGATCAAGTACCATGAAGGCCGCGCTGCTTCCCGACCGCGGCGTCGTCAAGGTCGCCGGCGACGACACGCGCAAATTCCTCAACGGGCTCGTGACCTGCGACATCGCCAAGGTGACGCCGGCCGCCGCGGGCTTTAGCGCGCTGCTGACCCCGCAAGGCAAGATCATCGTCGATTTCATCCTGGCGGAGGCGCCGCCCGCCGACGGCGGCGGCTTTTTCCTCGATTGCCCGCGCGCGCTCGCCTCGACCCTCGTGCAGCGGCTCAACTTCTATAAGCTGCGGGCCAAGCTCGTCGTCGAGGATCTGTCCGAGATGCTCGGCGTGCTCGCGATCTGGGACGGCGGCGCGGCCACCGAATACGGCTTGTGCTACCGCGACCCGCGTCTTCCGGCCCTGGGGCTGCGCTGCATGCTGCCGCCCCACCTTGCGGGTGAAGCCGCGGCCGACGTCGGCGCCGAGCTCGTCGAGCCGTCGGCCTACGAGGCCCATCGCATCGCGCTCGGCGTCCCGCGCGGCGGCCTCGACTTCATCTACGGCGATGCGTTCCCGCACGAGACCGACATGGATCAGTTCGGCGGCGTCGACTTCGACAAGGGCTGCTTCGTCGGCCAGGAGGTGGTCTCGCGCATCGAGCACCGCGGCAGCGCGCGCGCCCGGGTCGTGCCCGTGAGCTACGACGGCTTTGCTGCCGAGGCCGGCACCCCGGTGACCGCGGGCGACAGGAGCGTCGGCACGCTCGGCTCGACGGCGCAAGGCCGCGGCCTTGCCATGCTTCGCCTCGATCGCGCCGCCGACGCGCTGGCCGCGGGGCAGCCGCTCATCGCCGGCGGCGTCGAAATGCGCTTGGTCAAGCCCGCTTGGGCGCAATTCCCATGGCCCGGCGAGGCGAAGGCAGCGCAATGAGCCCTCCCCTCCTCCACCCCGACGGCCTCAAACGCTGTCCCTGGCCGAAGCAGGACCCGCTCTACGTCGCCTATCACGACCAGGAATGGGGCGTGCCGGAATACGACGACCGCGCGCTCTACGAGAAGCTCATTCTCGACGGCTTCCAGGCCGGGCTGTCCTGGATCACCATCCTGCGCAAGCGCGACAATTTCCGCCGCGCCTTCGACGGCTTCGAGCCCGCGAAAATCGCGCGCTACACGCCGAAAAAGATCGAGAAGCTGATGCAGGATGCCGGCATCGTGCGCAACCGCATGAAGATCGAGGGCGCGGTCCTCTCCGCGCGCGCCTATCTCGACGCGATGGAGAAGGGCCCCGGCTTCTCGCGGCTGCTGTGGGACTTCGTCGACGGCAAGCCGAAGGTCAATCGCTTCCGCTCCACGTCGCAGGTGCCGGCGGAAACGCCGGTTTCGCGGGCGATGTCGAAGGAGCTGGCGAGGCGCGGCTTCAAATTCGTCGGTCCGAGCATCGTCTATGCCTTCATGCAGGCGACCGGCATGGTCAACGATCACGTGGTGAGCTGCTACCGGCACGCGGCCTTGGCCGCGCCGGCAGGCCGTTGAGCGCGATGCCCGCAAAGCCGCGAGCTGCCTTATCCTGCGAACCGTTTCGCGCCTGGCAACGCATGCTCTCGGGGCGCAGGCTCGACCTGCTCGACCCCTCGCCGCTCGACGTCGAGATCGCCGACATCGCGCACGGGCTCGCACGAGTTGCCCGTTGGAACGGGCAAACCGAGGGCGCGCACATTTTCTCGGTGGCGCAGCATTCGCTTCTGGTCGAAACCATCGCGCGCCAGCGCGCGCGCCTCGATCGCGCAAGCCGCCTCGGCATTCTTCTGCACGACGCCCCGGAATACGTGATCGGCGACATGATCTCGCCGTTCAAGGCGGTGATCGGCGATGCCTACAAGGCGGTCGAGGCGCGGCTGCTCGCAGCCATCCACTTGCGCTTCGGCCTGCCCGCGGTGCTGCCGGGCGAGCTGCTCGCGCTGATCAAGGCATCCGACCGCTGCGCCGCCTATCTCGAGGCGACGCGGCTCGCCGGCTTCTCCGCGAGCGAAGCGCGCCGCTTTTTCGGCGCCCCGCCCAAATTCTCCGCCGTCATCGAGCGCGATTACCTGGTGCCGTGGCCGGCGGAGACGGCCGAGCGGCGCTATCTCGATCGCTTCGCCAAGCTTGCCCCAGCATGAGTTGGATTAAGGTCTTCGAAACGACGCTTTGATGTCACGATTCACCACCATATAATCGACCAAACGACTGCTTCCACGATGCCTGTGATTCACGTCTGCTCGCTTGCGCGCCTGCACGAGACGGTCGAAGCGACCGGCGCGCAGCACGTCGTCACGCTGCTCAAGCACACCGACCGGGTCGAGCGGCCGCGCAGCGTCGTGCCGGCCAACCACCTCATTCTGGGCATGGACGACATCACCGTGCCTACCGACGGCTACACCATTCCCTGCGATGAGCACGTCACCGCCCTGATCACGTTCGTGCGCGGCTGGGAACGGGCCAAGCCGCTGGTGCTGCATTGCTACGCCGGCATCAGCCGCTCGACCGCGGGCGCCTACGTCGCGGCCTGCGCGCTCAACCCGCGGCGCGATGAATGGGCGATCGCGCGCGCGCTTCGCCGCGCCTCGGCGACGGCAACGCCCAATAGTCGATTGGTGGCGCTCGCCGACCGCGTGCTCGGCCGCGACGGCCGCATGGTGGCGGCGATCGACGCGATCGGACGCGGCGAGATCGCCTACGAGGCCGACCCGTTCCGGCTCGACCTGGAATAGCGCGTGGCTCGGGGCCCTTGCGCAGGGGCCGCCAGCGACCGGCGGCGCACAGTTAAATTCGAAATGTAGTCGAGAATCCAGCCATCACAAGTAGGCGCGCCGCGGTCCAATCGACGGCATGTTTGCGCGCGCTACGCCGAGCGCGCTTGCTACACTTCCCCCATGACCGACGCCCCGCTCACGCCGATCGAGATCGGGCTCACCGCCGCGATCGTGACGGTGGAGGACGAGGAGCCCGCCATTCTCGTGGCCGGCGATGGCGCCCCGGGCGAGCCGCGCGCGGGGCTGCCGTTCGGGGCGTTCGATCCGCTCACGCACCGCACCTTCGAAATCGGGCTGCGAGCCTGGGTCGAGGCGCAGACCGGCCTTGCGGTCGGCTATGTGGAGCAGCTTTACACCTTCGGCGATCGCGGCCGCCACGCGCGGCCGGGCGATACCGGCGCCCACGTGGTCTCGATCGGCTATCTCGCGCTCACGCGCATGCCGGAGAATCTCGCCGCCTTGCGCGCGGCGGGCGCCGGATTCGAACCATGGTATCGCTTCTTCCCGTGGGAAGATTGGCGCGATAAGCGGCCGGAGATCCTCGACCAGATTATCCTGCCGTTGCTCGAGGATTGGGCGGGCCGCCCCGCCAAGCCCGCGCCCGCGCGCATGCTCGGCCGCCGCGAGCGCGTGCGCTCGTGCTTCGCGCTCGGCGGCAGTCCGTGGGACGAAGAGAAGGCGCTCGACCGCTACGAGCTCCTCTACGAGGCCGGCCTGGTCGAGGAGGCGCGCCGCGACGGCCGCGAAGCCGCGCTGGCGCGGCAGACCGTGCCGCGGCTGGGCGAGGCGATGCGCTTCGATCACCGCCGCATCCTCGCCACCGCCATCGCGCGGCTGCGCGCCAAGCTCAAATACCGTCCGGTCATATTCGAGCTGATGGCGCGCGAGTTCACCCTCACCGAGCTGCAGCGCACCGTGGAGGCGATCTCGGGGCGCCACCTGCACAAGCAGAACTTCCGCCGCCTGGTTGAGGCGGCGGCCCTGGTCGAGCCGACCGGCGAGACCTCGACCGCGACCGGGGGGCGGCCGGCGGCGCTGTTCCGCTTCCGCCGTGAGGTGGTGCAGGAGCGCCCGGCGCCGGGGCTGCGTTTGGGCGCGCGCCCTTCGTGATGCTTTCGCGCGCATCGTCGCGGGCAGGGCACCGCTGGAACGGCGCCTTTGTACCGCGCGATTGCCAAACTTGCGGAGAGCAGAGCCGGCAATCCACCTCTTTTTCAAGCACGGCCTCTTCGCCTCGGCTGACCGTTAAGCACGGTTTCAAGTTCCGCTGGACCGCGCCCCTTGCACGGACATAGTCCCGCCATAGTCGGCGTTGTCTTTGCGCCGGATGGGGGGCCGAAACCCCGCTCGAAGGAGATGGGCCTTGTATTCGAACTTGCGTTTCGTGGCGTCCGCCTCCCTGGTTGCCTTGGCAAGTCTGGTCGGCGTGCTGGCGTTGTTTCCGGACGCCCTCGAGGAGTTGGTCGTCGCCACCGCCGAGACGTCTGATTCCCCTGCCACAGCCTGCAAACAAGATTGGCTGCGCTTCGATCCAAGCTGCTTGTCGCGACGCGGCATGCCTTGGGTGGTGCCATCCCCGGACTCGAGCGCCATCGCAGTCCCATCCGCTGACGAGGATGCGCCGGCGCGGCCTGTGACGGAAAGCTCACCCGCCGCGGTGGCGCCGGTGCAGCAAAGCAAAGCCGCGGCGCCCCAGCAGGAAACTCCGGCGCGGGTCGCCGAGGAGCGGCAGAGTCCAACGCCAACACAGCGCAGTGAAGCGGTCCAGCAGGAAACGCCGGCACCAGCGCCCGTTGCCGAGCAACAGCACATCGAAGAGCAGCGCAGCCAAGCCGCGGCGCCGCCGCTTGAGGCGTCACCGCCGCCGCCAGTCGCCGAAGAAAGACATATTCCGAAGCAGCGGCGCGAAGTCGCCGCGCCGCGCCGCGGCACGCCGCCGGTTGCCGAGGGACGGCGCGCCGCCAAACCCGCGGCCGAGGCGCAACCACGCGCCGCCGCCCCGAAGAAACCGGCATCCGAGGATCGGGCCGCAAAGCAACGGCCTGTCACCGAGGCGTTGAATGCCGTGCGAAGGTTTCAAGACAATCTGCACGACATTCCCGTGAGCGCCTATGCCGCCGACGGGACGCGGCGGACGATCGTCATCCGCCCGACCTCGATCCAGGACGTTTATTACTACTCCGCTCCTCGCTAGAACGTGGGTGCCGGCCGCATCCATGCGCACATGCGGTGGATCGCGAGGCTGCCGATGGGCGTCGTATTGCGGGGATGAGCCCCGCGGCTATCCGAAATAGTCGACGCGCGCGCTCTGTCTTCCTTCTCCTCAATCGGCGACCTGCTGCTTTCTCAGCTCAATCGGCGACCTGCTTCGCGACCTGATCGATCGCGCGGCATCAGTGTCGAATGCGTCGCGGCGAATCCGGCGCAGTCTGCCTAGGCCTGTCCAGCCGCTTCCAAGATCAAGGTAGCAATAGCATCTGGCTGCGATATGAGTGAAACGTGACTCGCCTTTACCTCGATCGTTTTCGCGCCCATGCGCTTGGCCATGAAGCGTTCGAGGTCGGGATTGATCGTCCGATCTTCCGTGGACACGGCGTACCAGCTCGGCTTCGACCGCCACGCCGCGTGGGCAGTCTTGTCAGCCAGCAATGTCCGTTTGAACGGAGCTTGGACAGCGCAAAGGACTCGCGCCTTTTCCGCCGGCACGTCGGCGGCGAAGTCGCGCAGAAATGCGTCCTCACTGAGCCTTCCCCAATCGTCCGACCAAACAATGCCGGCGGAGGCTGGCGGCGTAGGATAGCGGCCGGCGAGCGCGGCGTAGTCCTCACCCGCATCGGGCGCGCGCGCCGCGACGTAAACAAGGGCCGAAACCTTGGGATCGACACCAGCCTCGGTCAGGATCATGCCGCCGAACGAATGCGCGACCAGAACTGTCGGCCCTTGCTGCCAGGCCAAAATCTGCTGTGTTGCCTCGACCGCCGCTTGCAGCGTCGTCAGCGGGTTCTGCACTGCCGTGGCCTGAATGCCCCTTGCCTGCAGGCGCGCGATGACTTCGGACCAGCACGACCCGTCCGCAAAAAGGCCGTGTATCAGGACGACATTTTTCGCCTTGGGTATCGGCTGCGCACGCGCGGCGGCCACCAGAAGCGAACTCGCGGCGGCCGCAACCGCGGTACTCACAAAAGTACGTCGATCCATCGGAATCTCCTTCGCCGCTGGGGATTCGTATCACGTTCGAAGCGGCTTCCCCGCTTCGGGTTGGGCTTTGAAAAAGCCAAAAAGCTTCGAAACTTGGGGTTTGGATAGTACACGAGTGCAGCTCCACGTGCTTCAGACGTCCAGGAGATTCTCCACCGTGGAAAAGCGAGATCAAGTCAACGGTTCGCGGTCTGACATGACTCGTCTATGCGCGCGGGCACTTTGCGTCGCGGATGACCCACAGCGGTCATTGATTTCCGCAAGCGCGCAATTTTTTCGCGCAACGCATGCAGTTCGGCCTCAAGTGAAAAGAAACCGCTTAGAAGACGTCGCTCATGCAATGCTGCATTGTCAGCGGAAGGGAGAAGTAGATCTCGGCGTGAACGAGGACGAGTGTTGCGGCAACATGATCAAAATCGCGGTACGCCGAACAGTTGGGCGGCGGGCAGCGCGCTGTTTGACTCGTGAAGCGCAATCGTGTCGTTGCCGCCCTGGCCGGATACCTGGATCGTGGCAGTGTTGGCGACGGTGGTTTGACCGCCATTCATGGGCTGTTCACGAAAAGTTGTCAGCCGCGTCGCGACGAGTCACGATGGTGTTATCGACGCCGTCGCCTAGTTCGCAAGGTAACCCGGCGGCGGGGGAAAAGGTCGCTTTGATAGCCATGGGTTGGTGCTCACGATATGCGCGTTACGCTTTTGAGCGGGTCGAGCCAGGAGCGGGCTCGAACGGCGCGTGGGCGTGACCGCATGGCTTAACCTCCGACCGGATGACAAACTTGACCCGCGGTTCCAGTGCGTCTTGAATCTCGCTGGATTCTCTTTGGGGATTGCCTGAAGATTTTCTGAAACCGCTAGCGTGAAACCGTTCCGATAGCCGGCGGCTATTTGACAAAGTCGTCGCGCGGCAGCGACACCAGTTCGGCCTGAGCAACGAGGGGGCGCTTTGAACTTCCGCTTCGCCAATTTCGAGATTGATCTCGCACGACAGGAGTTGCGGCGCGCCGGCGCGATCGTTCACGTCGAGCCGCAGGTGTTCGACCTCCTTGTTCA
>JAFAHL010000340.1 GCA_019237215.1 Hyphomicrobiales bacterium
CTTGTGCGCGCCGGTGTGATTGAGGTCCTCGCGCTTGAGATAGATCTTCGCCCCGCCGCCGCCATTGGAGGCGCCGGCCGCACGAAGATGCTCGGTCAGCCGCTCGGCGAAATAGAGCGGCGTCGGCCGGCCGACGTAATCCTTGAGGTAGCCGTCCATCTCGCGGCGGAAGCCAGCGTCGTTCTTCGCCTCGGCGTACGCCGTTTCCAGCTCGAGAATGAGCGGCATCAGCGTCTCGGCGACGAAGCGGCCGCCATAGAGCCCGAAATGCCCGCGCTCGTCGGGCCCGGTGCGGAATGAGTTGAGCTGCTGGACGGTCATGCGCGGCTCATGGCTTTATCCGGCGCGGCGCAGGTGCTCGCGCCATGACGTGCCGCAGCGATGAAGGCGCGGATCTTGTCCGGGTCCTTCTCGCCGGGCGCGCGCTCGACGCCGGAGGAGACGTCGACGCCGGGCGCGGCGGTGATGCGCAGCGCGTCTGCGACATTGAGGGCATCGAGGCCGCCCGAGAGCATGAACGGCACGCGACTTTGAAGCTTCTCGAGCAGCCGCCAGTCGAAGCGCTTGCCGAGCCCGCCGGGCCGCGTCGCCGCGAGCTCCGCGCGCGCGTCGAAGATCAGGCGATCCGCCACGGCGTCGTAGCGCCGGATCGCCGCGAGGTCTGAGCGCTCGGCGATCGGCAGCGCCTTCATCACCGGCAGCCCGAAGCGCGCGCGCACCGTCGCCACGCGCTCGGGCGTCTCCCTGCCGTGAAGTTGCAGCAGATCGGGCTCGAGCGCCTCGATGCTCGCCGCAAGCTCGTCATCGCCGGCGTCGACCGAAAGCGCGACCTTTTGCGCCCGGCCGCGCACGCGCTGGCCCAGCGCACGCGCGGCCTCGACGCCGACGTGGCGCGGGGAGGGCGCAAAGAAGACGAAGCCGACGAGATCGGCGCCGGCCTCGAGCGCCACATCGAGCGCTTGCGATGTCTTCAGGCCGCAGATTTTGACCAGGACGGACATGGCGCGGGACCTTCCAGGGCGCGGTTCTACATCGGCGCCGACGTTTTGTCTCGCTTCCCCAGCCCTTTGATATAAAAAGAAAATTTCGCGCGGCTAGGCGGCGGGCGGCGGGATCATCAGTCGCGGCGCAGCCTCGCCCGGCGTTCCGTGGGCGGCGAGCACGCTTGTGCCCAGGCGCCGCTTGAGGCGGTCCACTTCCGCGCGCAGCTCGCGCGTTTGCGCGTCGGCGCGCCGCGCGGCGCGACGCCATTTGCCCTGCCTGAGCCAGGCAGCGATGCCGCCGACCACCACCCCGCCGATCAGGAGCATCAGCATCAAGAGATAGAGCGGCAGCGCCCGCGTGAGGGCGGGGTGCGCCTGGTCGAACGGGTCGAAGGAGACGACGACGCTGTGGCGATTGGCGACCGCAACGCTGATGACGACGATCGCGAGCGGAAGGAGGATCAGCGCGGTGACAACCCTGCGGATCATGACCTCAGCTGCTCGGACGATTGAGCCGCTCGCGCATTTCCTTGCCGGTCTTGAAGAACGGCACCGACTTCTTGTCCACCGAGACGTGGGCGCCGGTGCGCGGGTTGCGCCCGGTCCGCGCCGGGCGGTTCTTGACGGAGAACGCGCCGAAGCCGCGCAGCTCGACCCGGTCGCCGCGCGCCATCGCCGCGACGATCTCGCCGAGAATGGCGTTGACGATGTTTTCCACGTCGCGCTGGTAGAGATGCGGGTTCTGCGAAGAGATGCGCTGCACGAGCTCGGACTTGATCATCGCTTGCCGTCCCTGCCTGACGGAACGAATCGCCCCGCCCTAGTTCGCAATTGGAGGGTGCCAAAGGGCCAAGAGACCGTCAAGGTTGAGACGCTCCACTGCCTGCACCGCGCCCCACTCTTCCAGCCGCCGCGCGAACGAGCTCAGGCCCACGGCCTCGAGGCTCGTGATCACTGCGGTGTGCAGGAACGGCAGGTCGCCGAACCGGTCACGCAGCCGATAGTCGCGCACCGGCGTCTGCGGATCGACGTTCTTCTCCCTTGCCAGCCACGCGAGCGCGGCTCGCTCGTCGCCGATCTCGTCGACGAGCTTGAGGGCCATGCCCTGACGACCGGTGAAGACGCGACCGTCGGCCACGCGCTCGAGCGCCGCATCGTCGAGGTGGCGGCGCGCCTTCACCATGGCGCGGAACCAGGCGTAGGAGTCCGAGACGATCGCCTCGATCGCCGCGCGCGCTTCCGGCGAGGTCGGCTCGAAGCCGTTGGGCGCCGCCTTGAGCGGAGACGACTTGATCTCTTCGACCTTGACGCCGAGCGTCTTGAGCAGATCGGTGACATTCGGATATTGGAACAACACGCCGATCGAGCCGACCAGCGAAGTCTCCAGCGCGACGATGTGATCGGCCGCGATCGCTGTGATGTAACCGCCCGAAGCCGCGAGCCCGTCGACCACGACGACCAGCGGCTTTTGCTCCTTGAGCCGCATCAACGAGTCGTGCAGCTGCTCGGAGCCGGACGTGGTGCCGCCGGGGGTATTGATGTGCACGATCACGGCGCGGGCGCGCGATTTCCCGAGCCGCTCCAGCGCCTCCACCCGCTGCTGATCGGTGCGGATGAGGCCGGTGATGGTGAAGCGCGCGATCGATCCGCTCGTGCCCCCGACCCACCCGTCGGTGCCCGGGGCGCACAACCCGGCGCCCACCGAGATCACGGCGCAGATGGCGACGATGACCGCGCAGACGCGCCAGAAAGTGAGCTTGCGCCGCATGCGGCGACGATCGACGATAGTATCGGCATCGAGCGACATGGCTCTCCTCTCCTCGATTCGTCCGGGCTGGCGTTTTTAAGCTTACTCCTTCTTCTCGGCTTCCTTCTTCTCGGCCGGCTTTTCCGTGGCGCGCCTGAGCGCGGTGCCGAGGATGTCGCCGAGGGTCGCCCCCGAATCGGTGGAGCCGTACTGAGCGATCGCCTCCTTCTCTTCCGCCACTTCGAGCGCCTTGATCGAGACTTGCACCTTGTGGGTGCGGCGGTCGAACTGGATGACGCGGGCATCGACCTTCTGCCCGATCGAGAACCGCTCCGGCCGCTGCTCGGCGCGGTCGCGCGCCAGCTCGGAGCGCTTGATGAAGGTGGTGAGGTCGCTGCCGACGATCTTCACCTCGATGCCGGGCTCCTTCACCTCGATCACCTCGCAGGTCACGACCGAGCCCTTCTTGAGATCGCCGGCGCTCTCCATGGGGTCGCCTGCGAGCTGCTTGATGCCCAGCGAAATGCGCTCCTTCTCGACGTCGACGTCGAGCACCTTGGCCTTGACCCTGTCGCCCTTCTTGTACTCCTCGATCACCTGCTCGCCCGGCCGCTTCCAGTCGAGGTCGGAGAGATGGACCATGCCGTCGACGTCGCCGTCGAGGCCGAGGAACAGCCCGAACTCGGTCTTGTTCTTGACCTCGCCCTCGAGCACGGCGCCGGGCGGATACTTCTCGACGAAGACCTCCCACGGATTGCGCATGGTTTGCTTGAGCCCAAGCGAGATGCGCCGCTTGACCGGATCGACCTCGAGAATCTGCACCTCCACCTCCTGGGAGGTGGACACGATCTTGCCGGGGTGCACGTTCTTCTTGGTCCACGACATCTCGGACACGTGGATGAGGCCTTCGATGCCGGGCTCGAGCTCCACGAACGCGCCGTAGTCGGTGATGTTGGTGACGCGGCCCTTGAAGCGCGCGCCGACGGGGTATTTGGCCTCGATGCCCTGCCACGGATCGTCTTGCAGCTGCTTCATGCCGAGCGAGATGCGGTGGGTCTCGTGGTTGATCTTGATGATCTTGACCTTCACCTGCTGGCCGATATTGAGGACCTCGGTGGGGTGATTGACGCGCCGCCACGCGATATCGGTGACGTGCAGGAGACCGTCGATGCCGCCGAGGTCGACGAAGGCGCCGTAGTCGGTGATGTTCTTGACCACGCCGTCGATGACCTGACCTTCTTCGAGATTCTGCACCAGCTCCTGGCGCTGTTCGGCGCGCGTCTCTTCGAGCACCGTGCGGCGCGACACCACGATGTTGCCGCGGCGGCGATCCATTTTCAGGATCTGGAAGGGCTGCGGCTGATTCATCAGCGGCGACACGTCGCGGATCGGTCGGATGTCGACTTGGCTGCGCGGCAGGAACGCGACCGCCCCGTCGAGATCGACGGTGAAGCCGCCCTTGACCTGATTGAAGATGACGCCTTGCACCTTTTCGTTGCTGTTGAAGGCCTTTTCGAGCTTGCCCCAGCTCTCCTCGCGCCGCGCCTTGTCGCGCGAGAGCACGGCTTCGCCGAGCGCGTTCTCCACCCGCTCGAGATAGACCTCGACCGTGTCGCCGACCTTGATGTCGGCCTGCCGGCCCGGTCCCGCGAATTCGCGCAACGCGACGCGTCCCTCGGTCTTGGCGCCGACATCGATGACGGCGAGGTCCTTCTCGATGCCGACGACCGTCCCCTTGACGACGGCGCCCTCCTGCGGGCTGCCCTGGGCAAAGGACTCTTCGAGCAATTTGGCGAAATCTTCGCGCGACGGCGTGGCGGAACTGACGGCGGTGGCCATGAACACTCCTCAAGCTGCGGTTGGCGCCGGATTTGTCGTTGATGGCGTTTCGCGCGCTGGGGCCGAAAGTCCAAGCGACCTAAAGTCCAAAAGACCTAAAGTCGAAGCGACCTTCGGCAGCCGCCGCAGGGCTGGTTTTGCGCAGGTTGCATTTGCCTGCGTGCGACGGTCCGGGCCCGTAACCCAGCGATCAAAACGATGATTTTATGTCCGTGCGCCACCAAAGAAGCGGGCGGAGCAGGCTCGTCCTCCATTGACGGAAACACGGTCAGCCGCGTTTCCGGCCTGCTCGGACGGCTTCGACGATGTCGATGGCGGCCCGGAACGCGGCGTCTATATCCAAATGCGTGGTGTCGAGCAAGTGCGCATCCGGCGCCGCTTTCAAGGGGGCCACCGCCCGCTTGCTGTCGCGCTCGTCCCGGGATCGGATGTCGGCCAAGACCTCGGCCTCGTTGACGCGATCCCCGGCCTCCCCCAACTCGCGGGCGCGACGGCGCGCGCGCACTTCCGCCGTGGCGGTGACGAAAATTTTCACGTCGGCGTCGGGAAAGATGACGGTTCCGATGTCGCGACCGTCGAGCACGGCGCCGGGCGGCGTGCGTCCGAAACTGCGTTGAAACGCCAGCACCGCCTTGCGCACCTCGGGGATGGCCGAAACCAGCGAAGCCGCCGCGCCCACCGCCTGGCGCTTGAGCGCCGGCGCGTGGAAACGGGCGGGATCGATCGCCTCGGCGGCCGCCACCGCGCGCGCGCGATTTTCAGGCGAATGGCCGGCATCGAGCAAGGTTTGCGCCACCGCGCGGTAGATCAGCCCGGTGTCGAGGTGGCGCAAGCCATAGTGGGCGGCGAGCTGCTTGCCGAGCGTCCCCTTGCCCGAGGCCGCCGGCCCGTCGATCGCGATGATCATGAAAGCTCGGCCCCGAGTCCGCAAATCAAGGCGGAGAAGCCGGGAAAGCTCGTCGCAATGATGGCGGCGTCGTCGACCCGCACCGGCTGTTCGCTGGCCAAGCCCATGACCAGAAACGCCATGGCGATGCGGTGATCCATGTGGGTGGTGACCGCGCCGCCGCCCGGTACCCGCCCTTTGCCGTTCACGATCAGATCGTCGCCCTCGATCTCGACCTCGACGCCGTTCGCCGCAAGGCCGGCGGCAACGGCGGCGAGCCGATCGGACTCCTTCACGCGCAATTCTTTGAGCCCGCGCATGACCGTCGGGCCTTGGGCGAAGCTCGCCGCCACCGCCAGCACCGGATATTCGTCGATCATGGAGGGCGCGCGCGACGCCGGCACCTCGACGCCGCGCAGCGCCGACGCCCGCACGCGCAAATCCGCCATCTCCTCGCCACCGTCGCTGCGCAGATCGAGCGCCTCGATGTCGGCGCCCATCTCGCGAAGTGTCACGATCAAGCCGGTGCGCAGCGGATTGGTCATCACGTCGGTCAGGATCACGTCCGAGCCCGGCGCGAGCAATGCCGCCACCATGGGAAAGGCGGCCGAGGACGGGTCGGCCGGCACGACGACCGGCGCCGGCGCAAGCTCGCTCTCGCCCCGCAGCGTGATCTTGCGGCCATGCGCGCCTTCCGCCTCGACCCTGACTTCGGCGCCGAAATGCTTGAGCAGGCGCTCGGTGTGATCGCGGCTCGCCTCGTTTTCGACGACGGTCGTTTCGCCCGGCGCGGCAAGTCCGGCGAGCAGCACCGCCGACTTGATCTGCGCCGACGGCACCGGCGTGCGATAGACGATGGGAATGGGATCGCGCGCGCCGGCGAGCGTGAGCGGCAGCCGGCCGCCGTCGGTGACGCTCAAGGCGTGCGCCCCGATGAGCTCGAGGGGATCGAGAATGCGCTTCATCGGCCGCGTGCGCAGGCTCGCGTCGCCGTCGAAGGTCGCGGTGACGGGACAACCGGCGACCGCTCCCATGACGAGGCGGCAGCCGGTGCCGGAATTGCCGAAGTCGAGCACGCCTTCAGGCGCGCGGAAGCCGCCGACACCGACGCCGTGAACGCGCCATTGGCCTTCGGCCACGCGCTCGACCGTGGCGCCCAGCGCGCGCATCGCCTTGGCGGTGTTGAGCACGTCTTCGCCTTCGAGCAGCCCGGATATGCGGGTTTCCCCGACCGTGAGCGCGCCGAAGATCAGCGCCCGGTGCGAGATCGATTTGTCGCCGGGCACGCGCGCGCGGCCCTTGAGGGCGCCGGCGCGGCGCGCGGTAAGCGGGGATTTGGCGGCGTGGTCCACGGACGAGCTCGGCTTGGCGCACAGTAAGTGTGGCGGTTCAGAAGTCCGCATCTTTCTTGGCAAGCTTAGTCCGAAATGCGGACTTCTGAACCAAAGCCACACTACATCAATGAGTTGCTAGCGTCCTTCGATTTCGAAGTTCGCAAACGAGGCTGCGGCACAATGATGCGAACTTCGGAATCGGGACGCTAGCACGGGGGGAAAAGGGCGTCATCGGGGGCGCCCATCATTCGGGATTCGGGCGCAAGGGCCGCGCGCGACGGATGGGCCGCAAGCCGTTTGGCCGCTATTGACACCGCCATTGCGACTCGCCAAGTGAAGCACCTCATTTTAGACCCGCTCAAGGAACCGGAACCGTGGCGAAACCCGAGCTCGGCACCAAGCGCCTCTGCGGCAATTGCGGCGCGAAATTCTAC
>JAFAHL010000356.1 GCA_019237215.1 Hyphomicrobiales bacterium
GCTGCTCTCCTTCGAGTTCCGCACGCTGGGCCTGGGCTACGCCAATCTCGGCGGCCTGTTGATGTCCTCGGGCCTCTCCTACGACTCCGACGCCGGCCGCCAGATCGCGGGCGCGCTCACCGCCATCCTGACCGGCGTCAGCTACGCTACCTCAGCCGAGATGGCGGGGCTGCTCGGCGCCTTCCCCGGCTACAGGAAGAACCGCGAGCACATGCTGCGCGTCATCCGCAACCACCGCCGCGCCGCCCGCGGCGAGCGCACCGGCTATGAGAAGGTGGCGACGCCGCCGGTGCCGCTCGACCACAAGGCCTGCCCCGATCCGCGCATGATCGAGCATGCCGAGCGCGCCTGGGATCGCGCGCTCGCGCTCGGCGAGCAGCACGGCTATCGCAATGCCCAAGTCTCGGTGATCGCGCCCACCGGCACCATCGGCCTGGTGATGGACTGCGACACCACCGGCATCGAGCCCGACTTCGCGCTGGTCAAGTTCAAGAAGCTCGCCGGCGGCGGTTACTTCAAGATCATCAACCGCGCGGTGCCCGAGGCGTTGCGCGTGCTCGGCTATTCGCAGGAAGAGATCGCCGAGATCGAGGCCTACGCGGTCGGCCGCGGCAGCCTCGCGCAGGCGCCCGGCATCAATCCCACTACGCTCAAGCAGAAAGGCTTCACGCCAGAGGCGATCGAGAAGGCGGAAAAGGCGGTGCGCAGCGCCTTCGACATCAAGTTCGCCTTCAACAAGTGGACGCTGGGCGAGGAGTTCGTGAGCAAGCTCGGCCTCGCGCCGGAGAAGCTCGCCGATCCGCGGTTCGATCTTCTCTCCGCGCTCGGCTTCACCAAGCGCGAGATCGAGGCCGCCAACGTGCACGTCTGCGGCGCGATGACGGTCGAGGGCGCTCCGCATCTCAAGGCCGAGCACTATCCGGTGTTCGACTGCGCCAATCCCTGCGGGCGCAACGGCAAGCGCTACCTCTCGGTCGAGAGCCACATCCGCATGATGGCCGCGGCGCAGCCCTTCATCACCGGGGCGATCTCCAAGACCATCAACATGCCGAACGACGCCACGGTCGAGGACTGCAAGGCGGCGTATCTGCTCTCCTGGAAGCTCGCGCTCAAGGCCAACGCGCTCTACCGCGACGGCTCGAAGCTCTCGCAGCCGCTACAGTCGCAATTGATCGCGGACGAGGACGACGAGGACGACATCGTCGAGGCCTTCATCGAGAAGCCGGCCGCGGCGCGCGCCTCCGCGCTCGCGGAGAAGGTGGTGGAGAAGGTGGTCGAACGCATCGTGGTGATGCGCGAGCGCGAGCGCATGCCGGACCGCCGCAAGGGCTATACCCAGAAGGCCGTGGTCGGCGGCCACAAGGTCTATCTGCGCACCGGCGAATACGACGACGGGCGGCTGGGCGAAATCTTCATCGACATGCACAAGGAGGGCGCGGCGCTGCGCTCGCTGCTCAACAACTTCGCGATCGCGGTCTCGCTCGGCCTGCAATACGGCGTGCCGCTCGACGAATACGTCGACGCCTTCACCTTCACGCGTTTTGAGCCGTCCGGTCCCGTGCAAGGCAACGACTCGATCAAATACGCGACCTCGATCCTCGATTATGTCTTCCGCGAGCTCGCCGTGAGCTATCTCGAGCGTTTCGATCTCGCCCATGTCGACCCCAACGAAGGCGGCTTCGACGCGCTCGGCAAGGGCGTGGAGGAAGGCAAGCCGGGCGGGAGCGCGGCGACGAAATACGTCTCCAAGGGGCTCACGCGCTCGCGCACGGACAAGCTTTCGGTTTTAGCGGGTGGTGCGGCGCCTGAGGCGCGTTCACCCTCCCCCATCGGCGGGGGGGAGGGTGGCGCGCGGGGCGCGCCCGGCGGCGGCAAGGTCACGGCCTTCGGCACCCGCGAGCCGCGCGCCGAGGGCACCGCCGCGCTCAAGGCCGAGCCCGAGCAGAAGCTCTCGCCCGCCGAGCAGCTCGAGCAGCAGCAGCTCGCGTTGCCGCGCGGCGAACTTGCCGACGCGCGCGCGAATGCGCGGGCGCGGGCGGCGGAGAAGCGCGCCGAAGCCAAGGCCAAGGGCTACGAAGGCGAGGCGTGCGGCGAATGCGGCAACTTCACGCTCGTGCGCAACGGCACGTGCCTCAAATGCGA
>JAFAHL010000261.1 GCA_019237215.1 Hyphomicrobiales bacterium
CTTCGCGGCACTCGCACGGGGCGGGGCATATTGCTTCGGTGCTGGCGGTAGCGGTTCGCGCACCGGCTCGGGCCTGATCTTGGCGCGGATTGCCCTCAGGGTCCTGATGCGGTTGGAGAGGAAGTAGCGGTCACCATCAATCAGGCCGTTCAGTTCCTTCAGGAGCGCCGCTACTTCGTGATCGGTGAGGTCAAGGGTCATGGCCCGAACATGGGATCGTTTACCAACCGCGGGAAGTGTGCCCGCTGTGTCGCGCCGCGCGGTAACCGACCGTTAGCAAAACGTGAGTTACTCATGGTCGCACCCCAACCACGGTGCAACGACATGAGCGAACTCGCCGACGATCCCGAGCGCCAGCTTACCCTGCGGCAAGCGGCCCAGGGCGCGCGACGATTTCGCCATGATCATGACGAACTCGAATTCGTGAAGGCGCAACTAGTGTCCTGAGCCAGAAATTCGCGTATTAATTTGACGACGGTGGTGCATTGGGGGGTGGAGATGCGAACGGGTCGGCCGGTAGCTCAGATCGAACTGTCGGCGGAGGTTTCCGCCATTCTCGGAGGCTACGTGCAGCGACGCAAGACGGCGCAAGCTCTGGCGTTGCGGGCACGCATCGTGTTGGGCTGCGCCGCGGGCCTGAGCAACAAGGCAGTGGCGGCGCGCGAGCGGGTCACGGCACAGACGGTCGGCAAATGGCGCCGACGCTTTGTCGAGCGCGGCGTCGACGGCCTGCTCGACGAACCGCGGCCGGGCGCACCGCGCACGATCGACGATGCCAAGGTCGAGACCGTCATCGTCCAGACGCTGGAGAGCCAGCCGCGGGGGGCTACCCACTGGAGCACCCGCAGCATGGCTCGTCAGAGCGGCATCTCGACCTCGAGTGTCGGCCGCATCTGGCGCGCCTTCGGCCTGCAGCCGCATCGGGTCGAGACCTTCAAGCTCTCCACCGACCCGCTGTTTGTCGACAAGGTGCGCGATATCGTCGGGCTCTACCTCAACCCGCCTGACCGCGCGATGGTGCTCTGCGTCGACGAAAAGTCGCAGTTCCAGGCGCTCGACCGCACTCAGCCGCTGCTGCCGATGCGACCGGGTCAAATCGAGCGGCGCAGCCATGATTACCAGCGGCACGGCACCACCTCGTTGTTCGCCGCCTTGGACATCGCCACCGGCCGGGTCATCGGACGTTGCTACCAGCGTCACCGCGCGGTCGAATTCCGCAAGTTCCTGGCCACGGTCGAGGAGGCGGTACCGGCCGAGCTCGACATCCACCTCGTCCTCGACAACTACGCCACCCACAAGGCGCCGCCGGTCAAAACCTGGCTCGCGCGCCACCCGCGCTATCACCTGCACTTCACTCCGACCAGCGCGTCCTGGCTGAACCAGGTCGAACGCTGGTTTGCTCTCCTCGCCGACAAGCAGATCAAGCGCGGCGTCCATCGCAGTGTGCACGAACTGAAAGCCGCCATCACCGCCTTCATTCAAGCCCATAACGATGACCCAAAGCCGTTCATCTGGACCAAAACCGCCGAAGACATCCTTCAAACCATCGCACGATACTGCTCCCAAACTCTGGAGATCCACGCCACGACTTATTCAACGAATCTCTGATTCAGGACACTAGTTCGTTCGTGCCCGGACTTGATCCGACTTGATCCGGGCATCCACGGAAAGCGCCACGCCACGCGCTGTGGGGCGCGGGTAGCCGGGACAAGCCCGGCCACTGCAGATTCCAACTGAAGGCGGCCGCCTTTTCCGACTTGAAGGGGGCCGCCATTCCGATTTGAAGCCGGCCACGATTCCGATTTGAAAGCGGCCACCGTTCCGATTTGAAGCCGGCCGCCTCGCCGCGGGTGAGGCTGGCGGCGGGCTTTGGACGGAGCAGGTGAGGCCACCTGCGGGTCAGCATCGACCTCGCGTCTTCTCCCCCGATCGACTGAGGGGGAGCAGATGCCGGCACAGAGGCTGACCATGCGACGCGTACGTGACTTGCTGCGGCTGCATTACGGGGCGGGGGCCAGCGCGCGGGCGATTGCGCGTGAGCTCGGGGTGAGCCGCAGTACCGTCAAGGAATACCTGGCGCGAGCCGCTGCAGCGGAGCTTACCTGGCCATTGCCGGCCGAGCTGAGCGACGCGGTTGTCGAGGAGCAGCTGTTCGCTGCCGGCGGCCCTAAGCCGGGGACGCGCCGGCGGGCCGAGCCCGACTGGGCCGCGCTGGTCCGCGAGATGAAGCGGCCCGGGGTCAATCTGACGGTGCTGTGGGAGGAGTACGGCGCCGCCCACCCTGGCGGCTATAGCTACAGCCGGTTCTGCGAGCTCTACCGTGAGTTCGAAGATCGGCTGTCGCCGACCATGCGGCAACACCACCTCGCTGGCGAGAAGGTGTTCGTCGATTATTCCGGTAAGACGGTGCCGATCGTCGACCAGCGCAACGGCGAGATCCGCCCGGCGCAGATCTTCGTCGGCGTACTGGGCGCCTCCAACTACACCTACGCCGAGGCCAGCTGGACCCAGAGCTTGCCCGACTGGATCGGCGCGCATGTGCGCATGTTTGGGTTTTTCCGGGGCTGCCCGCGGCTGGTGGTACCCGACAATCTGAAGGCGGGTGTTCAAAAGCCGTCTTTCTATGATCCGGAGATCAACCGCAGCTACGCCCGGATGGCGGCGCATTACGAGGTCGGCATCCTGCCGGCACGGCCGGGCAAACCGCGCGATAAGGCCAAAGTCGAAGCCGGGGTTCGTTTCGCCCAATCCTATATCCTCGGCCGGCTGCGCCATCTCACCTTCTTCTCGCTCGCCGAATGCAACGCCGCGATCGGGACGGCCCTGAGCCGGATGAACGAGCGCGCGATGCGCCGCCTCGGCGTCAGTCGGCGCCAGCTGTTTGAGGCGATCGAGCAACCGGCTCTGCATTCGTTGCCGACAACCCCGTACGTCTATGCCGAGTGGCGCCTGGCCCGTGTCGGACCCGACTATCACGTGGAGATCGACAGCTTCTTCTATTCGGTGCCGCACACCCTGATCCGCCAGCAGGTCGACGTCTGCATCAGCGCACACACGATCGAGGTGTTCCACCGCGGCAAGCGTGTGGCCGTGCACCCCCGCCGCTACGGCGGCCGCCGCCACGGCACCGATCCCGAACACATGCCCAGCGCCCATCGCCGCTATGCCGAGTGGACGCCGGAACGCTTCCAGCGCTGGGCCCGCACGGTCGGTCCCAACACCGAAGGGCTGATGATCGCGATACTCGCCCACCGGCCGCACCCCGAACAGGGGTTCCGCACCTGCCTGGGGGTGATGCGGCTGCTGCGCGGCCTCGATCCGGCACGTGCCGAACGAGTTGCCGCTCGCGCCGTCGAGATCGGCGCGCTCAACTACAAGAGCATCGCCTCGATCCTCGCCCACAACCTCGATCGCCGTCCTCCAACCGCGGCCGCCGGCGACGCCGTGATCGTGCACGCCAACATCCGCGGCCCGCGCTACTTCCACTGAGGAAAATCCGATGCTCGACCATCCCACTCTCGATCTGCTGCACGAGCTCGGGCTGCATGGCATGGCGCACGGCTATCGCCAGCTTGCCCAGAGCCCTGAGGCAGGCAATCTCGAACACGGCGAGTGGCTGGCCATCCTGCTCGAGCACGAGGCCACCTTGCGGCGCCAGAAGCGTTTCGAGGCGCGGGCGCGAACCGCCAGGCTGCGACACGCCGCCAGTGTCGAGGATATCGATTACCATGCCAGGCGCGGCCTCGACCGCGCGCTCTTTCTCAAGCTCGCGGCTTGCGACTGGATCCGCCAGCACCGCAATCTCTTGGTCACCGGCCCCACCGGGATCGGCAAGAGCTGGATCTCCTGCGCGCTCGGCCACAAGGCCTGCCGCGAGAACCTCTCGGTGCTCTATCAACGGGTGCCGCGGCTGATGGCCGCGCTCGCGCTCGCCCGGGGCGACGGCCGCTATGCCAAGCTGTTGCGCTCGCTCGCCCGGGTCAATCTGCTGATCCTCGACGACTGGGGGCCCGAGCCGCTGGGCCCCGAGCAGCGCCGCGATCTGCTCGAGATTGTCGAGGACCGCTACGACACCGGCTCGCTGCTGATCACCAGCCAGCTGCCGGTCGCGCGCTGGTACGAGATCATCGGCGATCCCACGCTGGCCGACGCCATCCTCGACCGCGTCGTCCACAATGCCTACCGGATCGAGCTTCAGGGCGACAGCCTGCGCAAGCGCCGCGCCGCCGAGATCGCCGCAT
>JAFAHL010000416.1 GCA_019237215.1 Hyphomicrobiales bacterium
CTGCGGCGTCGACTTCAGGAAGTCCAGGCTAGGCATCGTTGCGGAACATGCGGCCAGCATGAAGCCACACGCCATGAGGGCAATGACTCGGCTCATGATCGGATCCCCACCACCTGGGCGGCGCAGCGCCGCCGCTCCCCCACAACACGACCATAGGGGCGCGACCGCGCCCGTGCAACCTAGGGTTCGTCACCCCGTTGCTATGGTTACCCAGCTAAAGGCCCCCTAAGTGTGGCGCCGATAAGGTAAAATACGATTAACGTCGCTCTGTCGCAGTGGAGTTGCGCGCGCGCAGCAGGTCGAATACCGCGCCGGGCAGCTCGGCGAGGGCGCTAATGACCCGATCGGGCCCCAATTCGCTCACCGGGGTTTCGGCGTAGCCGTAGTCGACAGCAACGACAGGAACTCCCGCCGCGCGGGCCGTCGCAATGTCGCTGAGGGAATCCCCGACCATCACGGCATGAGCAGGCTCGCCATCGGCGCGCGCGATCGTCCGCCGCAGCAAATCCGGATGGGGTTTTTGCAACCCAAACGTGTCCGCTCCGCAAATGGCGGCGAAGCGATTGGACAGGCCAAGCGCGTCAAGGAGCCGCACCGAGAGCCATTCGAGTTTGTTGGTGCAGACCGCAAAACGGCAGCCGCCGGCGGCGAGTTCGTCGAGCGCTGCTTCGAGGCCGGGGAACGCTCGCGAGCGGTCGGCGATATGCGCGGCGTAGTGGTCGATGAAGCCTTTGAAGAGCCCATCGATTGCGGGCGTGCCGACCTTGCGCCCTTGCGCTGCCAGGGAGCGTTCGATCATCGATCGTGCGCCGCCACCGACCAACTTGCGCGCCGTGTCATAGGCGACCGGTGGCAGACCTTCGCGAGCGAAGATGATGTTGAGCGTGGCGGCGAGATCGGGCGCGCTGTCGACCAGCGTGCCGTCGAGATCGAAAACGACGGTCGGAGCAACCATCATCCGCGATCGCTACCGGGTGATGCGCGCCATGGCAAGGCTCGGTTTGATGCGCATTCGATGGCGAATGGACTATGCTGTCGCGCTGAAGGGGGCTAGATAGACGCCGTCCTTGCTCCGATGCCGAGCCAATTGTCTCGATTGCGATGGATGTCGATGCTCAAAAACGTGCCGCCGCCGCCCGCGCCCTGGAATTCGTGCGTCCGGGCATGCGGCTTGGCCTGGGCAGCGGATCGACCGCCAAGCATTTTGTCGAGCTTCTGGCCGAGCGGGTCCGCACTGGCCTCGACGTGATCGGTGTGCCCACATCGGAAGCGACCCGCAGCGACGCCGAGCGGCTGGGCGTGCCGCTCACCAGCCTGGACGAGACGCCGCAGCTTGATCTTACCGTCGATGGCGCCGACGAAGTCGCGCCCGATCTAAGCCTGATCAAGGGCGGCGGCGGCGCGCTGCTGCGAGAAAAGATCGTCGCCTCGGCCTCCGCGCGCATGATCGTGATCGCCGATGAATCGAAGTGGGTGTCCGCCCTCGGCCGCTTCCCGTTGCCGGTCGAGGTGGTGCCGTTCGGATTGGGCGCGACGCGGCGCGCGATCGAGACCGCGGCCGCGGCTGTCGGTTGCGCCGGGCCGGCCCTGCTGCGGCGGGCCAAGGATGGCCACGCTTTCGTCACGGACAGCGGGCACTGGATTCTCGATGCCGCATTCGAGCGGATCGCCGATCCGAAATCGCTCGCCGAGCGTCTCGACGGTATTACAGGCGTGGTCGAGCACGGCTTGTTCGTTGGGCTCGCGCACGCAGCCGTGCTTGCCGGCTCGAGCGGCGTACGCGTCGTCGAGCGGCGTTGAGCCCGTATCGTCCGAAGAGGAGGTCTTGATGTTTGCTTCCCTAACCCTCAGGGCGCCTTGCGCCGTAACGCTAGCGCTGGGGCTCGCTTTCGCCCTGGGCATCGGCGCCGCCGATGCCCAACAACAGCCCTCGGCAAGCGCGATCGCGACCGCCAAGGAAGTCATCACGGCCAAGGGCGCCGCCGCGCTCTACGGCCCCTTGGTTTCAGGCGTCATCGAGAGGACCAAGAGCGTGTTCCTGCAGACCAATCCGATGCTCGGCAAGGATTTGAACGAGGTCGCGGCCAAATTACACAACGAATACAGCGGCCGCAGCGCGGAGATCGTGAACGACGTCGCCAAGCTCTATGCCTCGCGGTTCACGGAGCAGGAGCTCAAGGATACACTCGCCTTCTACAAGTCGCCGCTCGGCCGCAAGTTGATCGTGGAGGAGCCCGCCATTCTGGATCAGAGCATGAAAAATGCGCAGGTTTGGGCCGAAAACCTGTCGCAAGAGGTCATCGCCAAAATGCGCGCCGAAATGAAAAAACGGGGTCACGACATCTAAAAAAAGCGAGGTCACGACATCCAAATGCGGCGCTCGCTGACGGCTTGGATGCGACCATATGGCCGAGCATGACGTCGATCTTCTAGTGGTCGGAGCAGGCTCGGGCGGCGTGCGCGCCGCGCGGATCGCTGCCGATTATGGCGCGAACGTCATGGTGGCCGAAGAGTACCGTGTCGGCGGCACTTGCGTGATTCGCGGCTGCATTCCCAAAAAGTTGCTCGTCTACGCCTCGCGCTTTGCCGAGGAGTTCGAGGATGCCGCGGGTTACGGTTGGACGCTCAACGAACCGGTGTTCGACTGGTCGAGCCTCGTCGCCAACAAGGACCGGGAAATCGCGCGCCTTGAGCTCGCCTACACCACGACGCTCGAACGGGCAGGCGTCAAGATCGTCAAAAGTCGCGCCGTGTTGGAGGATGCACATACCGTGCGTCTCCTTGCGACCGGCGAAAAAATCCGGCCGCGGCACATCCTCATCGCCACCGGCGCCGCGCCGTGGTTTGGTCCCGAGATCCCGGGGATCGAACACGTCATCTCTTCGAACGAGGCGTTTCATCTGGAAGAATTGCCCGCGCGTATTCTGATCCAGGGCGGCAGCTATATCGCCGTCGAGTTCGCCAGCATTTTCAACGGGCTTGGGTCCGAGGTGACGCTGGTCTATCGTGGGAAGAATATTCTGCGCGGTTTCGACGACGATCTGCGCGCCCATCTGCATGCAGAGATGACGAAGCGGGGAGTGAGGATCCTCTGCGGTCGGACGGTGCGGGTCGTGCAATGCACGCAAGACACCTTCACCGCGCGGCTATCCGATGACAGCTCGGTTGAAGTCGACAAAGTGATGTTCGCGCTCGGGCGCTGGCCGAATGTCGGCGATCTGGGTCTCGGTGCGGCGGGTGTGCGCTTCACGCCCAATCGTGGCATCGCGGTCGACCCCCTGTCGCAGACGTCGGTGCCGCACATCCATGCGATCGGCGATGTCACCAACCGCGTCAACCTGACGCCGGTCGCGATCCGCGAGGGCCATGCCTTCGCCGACACCGTATTCGGGGGCAGGCCGACGGCGGTCGACCACAGCAACGTGCCGACCGCCGTTTTCTCCGAGCCCGAAGTCGGCACGGTGGGCCTGACCGAGGCGCAGGCCTGCGAGCGGCTGGCGAAGGTCGACGTCTACAAGACGTCGTTCCGCCCGCTCAAGATGACCCTTGCGGGGCGCGATACGCGTGCGTTCTTCAAGCTCGTTGTCGACGGCGAGAGCGATCAGCTCGTCGGCTGCCACATCGTGGGGCCCGACGCGAGCGAGATGATCCAGTTCGTCGCAGTTGCGCTGAAGATGAAGGCGACCAAGGCCGATATCGATGCCGTCATCGCGGTGCATCCGACCGCCGCCGAGGAGCTCGTCACGCTGCGGGAAAAGGCGCTGAGCCATCGCCGCGAGGCGGCCGAATAGCGCGGCCTCTCGATCTGCGCTGCGGGCCGGCTGCGTGCAATTGCATCTGGCTTGCGCCGCCGGCCCTCGTGTATAAGGTCCCGGAACTGGAAAATCTCGCCCGTACCAGGGCTTAAGCGTAGCGGAGGGCCCTCATGCCCGAGCGTTGGACGCGCGACAGTTGGCGCAGCAAGCCGGTCGCCCAGATGCCCGAATATCCCGATAAGGCGGCGCTCGCCACGGTCGAACGGCGGCTTTCGACGTTTCCGCCACTCGTGTTTGCAGGGGAAGCGCGCAGCCTGAAAAAGGCCCTCGGCCGCGTCGCGGCGGGAGAGGGTTTTCTGCTGCAAGGCGGTGACTGCGCCGAAGCCTTTACCGAGCATAGCGCCAACAACGTCAGCGCCAACAACATCCGCGACTTCCTGCGCGTGTTCTTGCAGATGGCGGTGGTGCTTACCTATGCCGCCGCGTTGCCGGTGGTGAAGGTCGGCCGCATCGCCGGCCAGTTCGCCAAGCCGCGCACGTCGCCGATGGAGACAAGGAGCGGCAAGGAACTGCCGAGCTACCGCGGCGACATCATCAATGGTGTCGACTTCGACGAGGCGTCGCGGCGGCCGGACCCCGAGCGTCAAATCGAAGCCTATCGCCACTCGGCCGCGACGCTCAATCTATTGCGCGCGTTCGTGCAGGGCGGCTATGCCAATCTCGCCAATGTGCGGCAGTGGACGCTCGGCTTCGTCAAGGACTCGCCGCAGTCCCACCATTACGAGGAGCTCGCCGACCGCATCTCCGAGGCACTCGGTTTCATGCAGGCCTGCGGGCTCGATCTCCAGAGCCATCCCGAACTCAAGAGCACCGACTTCTACACCAGTCACGAGGCGCTGCTGCTCGGCTACGAGCAGGCGATGACGCGCGAAGATTCCACGCATCCCGGCACGTTCTGCTGCACGTCGGCGCACATGTTGTGGATCGGCGACCGCACCCGACAGCTCGATCACGCGCATGTCGAGTTCTGCCGCGGCATCATGAATCCGCTGGGGCTCAAATGCGGCCCGTCGAGCAAGATCGACGAGATGCTGCGGCTGATCGATATCCTCAATCCGGAAAACGAGCCGGGCCGGCTCACGCTGATCGTGCGGCTGGGTTCGGAGAAGGTCGGCGATCAGCTTCCGGCCATGATCCGCGCGGTGAAGCGCGAAGGCAAGGTTGTGCTGTGGTCGTGCGACCCCATGCACGGCAACACCATCACCTCGGAAACCGGCTACAAGACGCGGCCGTTCGATCGCATCCTGTCGGAAGTGAAGACCTTCTTTGCGGTTCACCGCGCTGAAGGGACACACGGCGGCGGCGTGCACCTGGAGATGACCGGCCAGAACGTCGCCGAGTGCACGGGCGGTGCGCGCATGATCACCGACGCCGACTTCAAGGACCGCTACCACACCGTCTGCGACCCGCGACTCAACGCCGAGCAGTCGATCGACCTTGCGTTTCTGCTCGCCGATCTGCTCAAGGCGGAGCGCACCGCCAGGGCGCGGCCGCTGCCTGCCGCCGCCGGGCTCTGACCCGGCCGACATCCGGACCGCAGAGCCATGAGCAGCGAGCAGGAGCCCGGCCAAGCATATCCTCGCCGCGGCGCGAGCAAGCTGGATTTAGCCCGGGATGGCGATAGATTGCGCGAGGACACCATCGTTGCGCCGGGTCGCCATTCATCGCACTCCATGGAACGGTTGCTGCGCGCCGCCATCAATACCTGGCGTGGCCTCCGCGCCGCCGCGCGCAGCGAGGAGGCTTTTCGCCAGGAATTGATAGCCCTCGTTGTGGCGATACCGGTCGCCTTCCTGGTTACCGAAGAGGCGTGGAAGCGCCTCGCGCTCATCGCCGTCGTGGCTTTCGTCCTGGTGGTCGAGTTGTTGAACACCGCCATCGAAAAACTGGCCGATCGCGTCAATCTCGCGGTCGATCCACAAATCGGCCGAGTCAAGGACATGGGCTCCGCTGCGGTCGGCCTTGCGCTGCTCATCGCCGGGATGGCCTGGCTGTTGGCGCTGGCCGAGCGGTTTGGGCTGATCTGATCGGATCGCAACGGCAATTGCCGGGCGCGGGTACGACGCGCTAGACCTAGGCCATGAATGCGCGGCCCACCGACCGTTTGGCGATCGCGATCGGACAGCTCAATCCGACCGTCGGCGACATCGCCGGCAATGCCGACAAGGCGCGCCGCGCGCGTGCCGAGGCCGCCCGTTCCGGCGCCGACATTGTGGCGCTGCCGGAGCTTTTCCTCTCCGGGTATCCGCCGGAAGACCTCGTGCTCAAGCCGTCGTTCCAGGCGGCGTGCCGAGCGAAGGTCGAGGAGCTTGCGCGTGAAACCGCGGGCGGCGGCCCGGCGCTGCTCATCGGCACGCCTTGGCTCGAGGAGCGCAAGCTCTACAACGCCTATTGCTTGCTCGACCGCGGCGTCATTGCCGCCGTGCGCCGGAAGGTGAACCTGCCGAACTATGGGGTGTTCGACGAACGACGCGTCTTCGCCCCGGGGCCGCCGCCCGGTCCCGTCAATTTCCGCGGCGTGCGCGTCGGCATTCCGATCTGCGAAGACATCTGGACCGAATGGGGCGACTACGAAGACGTGGTCGAATGCCTCGCCGAGACCGGGGCGGAGTTGATGATCGTTCCCAATGGCTCACCGTACTCGCGGGACAAGGAAGACGTGCGCCTCAACCTTGCGGTCGCACGCGTGACCGAGAGCGGCGTGCCGCTGATCTATATCAACCAGGTCGGCGGCCAGGACGAGCTCGTGTTCGACGGCGCCTCGTTCGCCCTGCATGCCGATCGCGCGCTCGCCTTTCAACTCCCGGCCTTTCGCGAAGTCGTCAGAACGGTCCGCTGGGAGCGCAGCGGCAATGGCTGGCGCTGCGTCGATGGTGTCATCGTTCCGATCGAGGAGGGGGACGAGGCGGACTATTTCGCCTGCATGCTCGGATTGCGCGATTACGTGAACAAGAACGGTTTCCGGGGCGTCGTGTTCGGGCTTTCGGGCGGCGTCGATTCCGCCCTTGTGGCAGCGTTGGCGGTCGATGCCTTGGGGGTGGACCGCGTGCGTTGCGTGATGCTGCCCTATCGCTATACGTCGCAGCAATCGCTTGACGACGCGGCGCGGGTCGCCGAGGCGCTTGGCGTCAAATACGACGTGGTGCCGATCGAGAGCGCGGTTCTGGGACTCGAAAAAGCCCTCGCGCCGGTCTTCGCAGGCCAGCCGCGCGACGTCACCGAGGAAAATCTGCAAGCGCGCGCCCGCGGCACCTTGCTGATGGCAATGTCCAACAAGTTCGGCCTGATGGTGGTGACCACCGGCAATAAATCGGAAATGTCGGTCGGCTATGCCACGCTCTATGGCGACATGAACGGCGGCTTCAACCCCATCAAGGACATCTACAAGACCGAAGTGTTCCGCCTCGCGAGCTTGCGCAACGGCTGGAAGCCGGACGGCGCGCTCGGGCCGGAAGGCGAGGTCATTCCGCCCACCATCATCAGCCGCCCGCCGACGGCGGAATTACGCGAGGACCAGACCGATCAGGATTCGCTGCCGCCCTACGATATCCTGGATGCAATTCTGGAACGGCTGGTCGAGCGGGAGGAGCCGCTGGATGCGATCGTCGCCGCCGGGTTTGACCGCGAAACGGTGGCCCGCATCGATCATCTGCTCAACATCGCCGAATACAAGCGACGCCAGGCCGCGCCCGGCGTGAAGGTGACAGGGCGGAATTTCGGCCGTGACCGCCGCTACTCCATCACCAACCGCTTCCGCGACCTGGGGAAGCCGCTTCCCGAGCCCGACCAGAGCCTGGTTGCGCGTGCCGGCCGCGCCTCCGCGGAGGCGTTCGACGGCTAGCTTCCCACGAGAAACGGCTTTAGCGCGCCGGGATAAAGGTCGGTCCCACCGTGCGAATCTGCTTGCTGTCGGTGGTCGGACCGGGGTCGGCGGGTGCCTGCGCGCTGGCATCCGTGGGCGCGGTGGGCGCCGTCGCCGTGGTCGCGCCCTTCTTGCCGGCCGTAACGGGCGGCTGCTTGGTCAGCGGCCGCTGCATCTTCTTGGCGCTCTCCTCGGTGACGATGATGTCGCCCTGCTGTGCCGCTTCGGCTTTGTCGTCGACGCCCTTGAGCGCGTCCGCCCAGCTCTGGCCCGGTGCGCGGCAGGCGCAGGACGGGTTGAACTCGCTGCGGTAGCGGAAGGCGTTGGGCAGTGCCGTATACGGCTGGCCGTTGACCGAGACCGCCTGGTTGATGTCTTCGCCGGGATTGCGATAGGCGTAGAGATTGGCTTCCGTGGCCGGGCACAGCGCCTTGCAGCTCCTCTCGTCGTCGGCAAAGCGCGCGGGCGAGGTCGCAAACGAGATCGGGAAATAACCGCCGTCGCAGGTGCGCACGCACACGGTGCGATAGGTGCCCGATGGCGGGCCCAAATCGGTGCCGCCTTGGGTGATGACGCCGCTCGGGTTCGGATTGTTGCCGCCGCCGAACAGGTTGTTGAGGAAATTGCCGGGGCCGCCGCCGGCATTGGCGAACTGCGCATATTGCGGCCCGCAATTGTTCTGGCCGAGCGCGGTCAGAACCGAGCGGCGCTGGCTGTCGCGATCCGCGCCAAGTCCGCCGCCGCGCAGCCGCTCCAGGCTGGAGGTGATCTGGTCGAGGTTGGTGCGCATCTGCTGGATCTGGTTGTTGATCGGGCCGCATTCCGCGGACCGGCCCGAGAACAGCGAAAAGAAGCCGGAGGAGTCGCAGCCCATGCGCCGCGCCTGCGAGGTCATGCGGTCGAGCTCGCCTTGCTGCTTGGCGGCGGCCTCCTGGTAACGGCGAATCTGCTCGTCCTTGGCGGGATCGTTGCTGCCGCCGCGATCGATCGTGGCAAGCTGCGCCTCGAGTCGCGGACAGACCGGATTGACGGCGGCGCCCTGCGGTGGGGGCGGCGGGGCTCCTTGCGGAACAGGTTGCGGCGGATACATCTGCGCCGAGGCGGCCGTGCCAAGCAGCACGCCACAGGCAAGCGCAGCGCAGGCCAGGAATCGTCGGTGCAATCGCCGGGGCAGTCGTCGGGACGAGGATGCAAAGAAGAAATAGGGCATGTCAGGCCGTCAGAAGGAGTTCGCAGCCCACCAGCCGCAGCCGCCTCCCATAGCCCCTTTGTCCGGCAAGGTCACGTCGTTTCCGCGGCAGCGGAGTGGCGCGGAGCCTTGCGAAATCAAAGGTTTCAGCGCTGGCAGGTGATCGCGACGTACTCGTCGCAGCCGCCCCGCAGGCACTTTCCGCCCGCTTTCGGCACCGATCCCGTGATTTCCTCGGGGTCGACGCGACGGTATGAGGAGGCCTCCGCAAAATCACGTGATCGGCAGTAGGAGAGGGCCGCGTGAGCGCCGCATTTGTCGCCCTTGGCCAGGCACTGGTCGACACCGTAGCCGTCGGCCTCGTTGGCAATGATGAAGACTTTGGTTTCGGCGCGTGCAGCCGCAGCGAGGAACAAGCACGCGAGAAGCGTGGTGAGGAATCGCATGATGCACCGATGAACGAGAGGACCGCCTGCATGAATAGGCCTGATTCCTTAAGAATGATTAACCATGGCGGCGGCGAAGACGGTTTTGGAGCCAAAAAAGGCTTTTTCGCGACCCTTGACGCGAAGCCCCGGTCTGCCCCATGGTGGGTCCATGAACGGTTTCCTCGCCATTTGCTGCATTAGCCGCGAGATTATGAGCTAGCTATTCGCTGGCTGAGGCCGTCTATTCTCAAAAAATGAGATCACTGGACGCCCCGCCGGCAGGGACGGGATCCATGGATTTGCGACTCTACGATACGTCTTCGCGGGACAAGCGCAGCTTCAAGCCGCTCGATCCCAAAAATGTCCGCATGTATGTCTGCGGGCCCACGCTCTACGACTTCGCCCATATCGGCAATGCGCGTCCGGTGATCGTGTTCGACGTGCTGTTTCGCCTGCTCCGCCACGTCTACGGCGCGGAGCACGTGACATATGTTCGCAACATCACCGACGTCGACGACAAGATCAACGACCGCGCCGCCCGCGACTTTCCCGGCCTGCCGCTGAACGAAGCGATTCGGAAGGTCACCGAGATCACCGAGCGGCAGTACCATGAGGACGTCGATGCACTCGGCTGCTTGCGGCCGACGGTCGAGCCGCGCGCGACGGAACACATTGCGGAGATGCGGGCGATTATCGAGAAGCTCGTTGCCGGCGGTTTCGCCTATGTCGCCGAGGACCATGTGCTGTTCTCGCCCCAGGCGATGAACGCTGCGAATACGGTGCTGCCGCGCTACGGCTCGCTCTCCAACCGCTCACTCGATGAGATGATCGCCGGCGCCCGCGTTGATGTCGCGCCCTACAAGCGCGACGCGACCGACTTCGTGCTCTGGAAACCCTCCAAGCCGGGCGAGCCGTCATGGCCGTCGCCGGCCGGCATCAAGGCCGAGGGCCGGCCCGGCTGGCATATCGAATGCTCGGCGATGTCGTGGAAGCATCTCGGCGAAGAGTTCGACATTCATGGCGGCGGCATCGATCTCGTGTTCCCGCATCACGAGAACGAAATGGCGCAAAGTTGCTGCGCCTTCCACGAGGGCCGCATGGCCAACGTCTGGATGCACAACGGCTTCCTGCAGGTCGAAGGCGAGAAGATGTCGAAGAGCCTCGGCAACTTCATCACCATCCGCGAACTCCTCGCGGATTGGCCGGGCGAGGTGCTGCGTCTCAACATGCTGAAGACGCATTACCGTTCGCCGATCGATTGGACGCTCAAGAGCGTGGAGGAGAGCGCCAGGACATTGGACGACTGGTATCGGTTCGCGGGGGATGTGCCTGCCGGCACGCCTTCGGATACCGTGATCGAAGCATTGGCGGACGATCTCAACACGCCCCAGATGATCGCAGCTCTGCATGGGCTCCGCAGCGGGACTGGTCGTGACGCATTCGCGGCCTCGCTGCGGCTACTCGGATTTCTGGGCGAGAGCAACCAGCAATGGGAGAGCCGGAAGCGCAGCGCGAGCGGCATCGATGTGGCAAAGATCGAGGCTTTGATCGCCGAACGTACTGCCGCGCGTGCGCGCAAGGATTTCAAGGACTCGGATCGCATCCGCGACGAGCTTGCGGCGATGGGGATCGCGATCAAGGACTCCAAGGATGGCACCACCTGGGAGGTCGCGCGATGAGCCGACCCGATACGCCTTTCCCAAGGCACTGGCTCTATTACATAGCGCTGAAGATTCTCCTGCTCGCCGGCGCGGTCGCGCTGGTGCTGAAGCTCTATGGTTTGTGGTGATAGCGATGGCTCAATCCATGCCAAAGCCCGGCTTGCGGCCGTTCCTGCCAGCGGATGTTCCGATGCTGGCGGCGATCTTTGTCGCAGCCATTCAGGAGCTGACCGGTGACGATTACAGCGAGGCGCAGCAGGAGGCCTGGGCTGCGGTCGCCGACGATGAGGCGGCGTTCGGCAAGAAGCTCGCGGGCGAGCTCACTCTGATCGCGACGGTGCAGAACGCGCCGGTCGGCTTTGCCTCGCTGAAGGGCAATGACCATATCGAGATGCTCTATGTGCATCCGAGCGTCACGGGACAGGGCGTCGGCGCCATGCTGTGCGACGCGCTGGAGAAGCTGGCGGGCGCGCGCGGCACCAAGACCTTGTCGGTCGATGCCAGCGACAATGCACTCGATTTTTTCCGCAAGCGCGGCTATGTCGCGCGCCAGCGCAACAGCGTCACCTTGAACGGCGAGTGGCTCGCCAACACCACGATGCAAAAGGCGCTCGGCGAGGAAGCGGCTGGGAGAGAACAATGAGCCGTGAACGCCTCTATCTGTTCGACACCACTTTGCGCGATGGCGCCCAGACCAATGGCGTCGATTTTACGCTGGCGGACAAGCAGGTGATCGCGCACATGCTGGATGATCTCGGCATCGACTATATCGAGGGCGGCTATCCCGGCGCCAACCCGCTCGACAGCGAGTTCTTTGCCGACAAGCCAAAGCTCGATCACGCCCGCTTCACTGCGTTCGGCATGACGCGCCGCGCGGGCCGGTCGGCGTCCAACGATCCAGGACTCGCCGCGCTGATCGAGGCCAAGGCGGATGCGATCTGCTTTGTCGCAAAGTCTTCCGCCTACCAGGTGCGGGTGGCACTGGAGACGACCAACGAGGAAAACCTCGCCTCGATCCGCGACAGCGTCGCCGCTGCGAAAAAAGCCGGCCGCGAGGTCATGCTGGATTGTGAGCACTTCTTCGACGGCTACAAGGAAAACGCCGAGTTCGCGCTCGCCTGCGCGAAAGCTGCCTATGAGGCGGGCGCGCGCTGGGTGGTGCTGTGCGACACCAATGGCGGCACCATGCCGAATGAGGTCGAGGCCATCGTCACCGAGGTGACCAAGCACATCCCCGGTGACCACGTCGGTATCCACGCCCATAACGACACCGAGCAGGCGGTCGCCAATTCACTCGCTGCGGTGCGCGCCGGCGCGCGGCAGATCCAGGGCACCTTGAACGGGCTGGGCGAACGCTGCGGGAATGCCAATCTGATCTCCATCATCCCCAATCTGATGCTGAAGATGGGCTATGAGACCGGGGTCTC
>JAFAHL010000449.1 GCA_019237215.1 Hyphomicrobiales bacterium
GCCATCACTGCGGCGGAAACCACCGGCGCTACGCTGCTATTCGCGGGTAACCTCTACAATTACGGCTCGCCGCTGCCGCCGGTGATCGACGAGAATACACCCATGCGGCCGTCATCGCGGAAGGGACGGTTGCGAGTGGCGATCGAAGAGCGCATGGCAGAAGCGGCCGAGCGCGGCGTACGCATCATCATTCTGCGTTCGGGAGATTTTTACGGCCTTGGACGAGGTTCGTGGCTCGATCTGGTCCTCGCCAAGGAGATCGGCCGCGGCCGCATCACCTATCCTGGGCCGCTCGACGTGGTGCACGAGTGGGCCTATCTGCCCGATGTCGCTGCCACGCTGCCGCGCCTTGCGGCCATTCGCGAAACGCTGCCGCCGTTCGCGAGCTTCGGCTTTCCCGGCCACGCGGTCACCGGGCGCGAATTCACCGGCGCGATCGCCGCGGCGACGCGCAGCAAGCTTCAAATCGACCGCATGACCTGGTGGCTCATCCATGCGTTGCGACCGATTGTGCCGCTCTGCCGAGAGCTATCCGAGATCGCGTATCTCTGGAACGAGCCGCACCACATCGATGGCCGCAAGCTTGCGGCGGCGATCGGCGACATCCCGCGCACCCCGCTTGACGTTGCCGCCACACGCGCCCTAGAGGACCTCGGCGCCATCGCGTAACGCGCGCTCGGCTGGCGCAGCGGCCAGACGCAGAGGGAGACACCGTCCGATGATCGTCGATTTCCAGCACCACTTCACGCCGCGCAAACTGATGCCGAAGGATCTCGGCAGGCGCAAGATCGTCTCCTACGACGAGCACGGCGCACCCAGCTTCATTTTGCACTGGATGTTGTTCGATCTCGACGAGCATATCCGCATGATGGACGAGGCCGGCATCGACGTTGCCTTGCTCACCAGCGCCGCCGGAATGTGCGCCGATCTCGACAAGTCGCGCTTGTGCAACGACAGCGCCAAGAAAGCAGAACGCGATTATCCTGGGCGCTTCATCGGCGCCGCGCACGCCAATCCCCTCGGGGGCGCAGAGGCCTTGCGCGAGCTGGCGCGCTGCAAACACGAGCTCGGCTTTCCCGGCGTGGTGATCACCTCGGAGACGAACGGGCTTTATCTCGATGCGACCGAGCTCGAGCCGTTCTGGACCGAATGCGCGAAGCTCGGCTTGTTCGTTTTCGTGCACCCCGCGCTGAAGCTCAACCAGACCCGGCAGTTCGACGGTTACGACATGGCACGGTCGGTCGGCCGCGAATTTTCCCTGGTGATGGCGACGATTCGGCTGATCAATGCCGGCGTCTTTGACCGCCACCCCACCTTGACGGTCCACATGTCGCATCTCGGCGGCGGGCTCTCCGCGCTGCTGGGCCGTATCCGCTCTTATCAGGACAAAGAGTTCTGGGGGACGTCGGACAACGTCCGTCATGGCATGAAGCCGAAGCGCGATTTCGACCATTACCTGCAACACAACATGGTGTTCGATACCGCCGGCTTTTGCGGAGCCATGGGCGCGGTGAGAGGCGCATTGATCGAAATCCCCGTGTCCCGCATCGTTTTCGCGACGGATTACCCGCAGGAGATCCGCGAGCGCGCGGCGGTGCGCGATTTCGTCAAGGAGCTGCGTAGGCTCGGCAAGGACGGCGAGGCGATCCTGTCCGGCAATGTCGACAAGCTGCTGAAGCAGCCAGCGAAGGCGGCATAGCGGTAACGGGGCAACGATAGCAGCGAGACTGTGCAAGTTCACTGCGCGATCGATGGCATGCGCCGCGCTCGTGGGGCAAACCGATTCAATTGCTCGTTGCGAGCAGCCGCCGGGCGATGACCTGCGCTTGGATCTCCGCCGCGCCTTCGAAAATGCTCAGAATGCGGGCGTCGCAAAGGATGCGCGAGACCGCAAACTCGAGCGCGAAACCGTTGCCGCCGTGTATCTGCACGGCGTTATCGGCATTGGTCCAGGCGACGCGGGCGGCCAGGAGCTTCGCCATGCCGGCCTCGAGATCGCAGCGCTTGCCCGAATCCTTCTGCCGCGCCGCGAAGTAAGTGAGCTGGCGCGCGATCATGATCTCGACCGCCATCATCGCGATCTTGTCGGCGACGCGGGGAAAATTGATGATCGGCTCACCGAACTGCTGGCGCTGCTGGGCATAGGCGAGGGCCTGCTCCATGGCCGCTTGCGCCACGCCGATCGCGCGCGCCGCGGTCTGGATGCGCGCCGACTCGAAGGTCTGCATGAGTTGCCGAAAGCCCAGGCCCTCGACGCCGCCGAGCAGGTTCTGCGCCTTTACCTCGAAACCGTCGAAAGCGATCTCATACTCCTTCATGCCGCGATAACCGAGCACCTCGATCTCGGTGCCGGACATGCCCGCGGCCGGAAACGGATGGTCGTCCGTGCCGCGCGGCTTCTCTGCCAGCAACATCGAGAGCCCGCGATGGCCGGCTTCGTTCGGATTGGTGCGCACGAGCAGCGTCATCAGGTCGGCGCGCACGGGATGCGTGATCCAGGTCTTGTTGCCGTAGACCTTGTAGATATCGCCTTCTCGAACCGCGCGCGTCTTGAGCGAGGCGAGATCGGAGCCGATGTTGGGCTCGGTGAACACCGCGGTGGGAATGACATCGCCCGCGGCGAGCTTCGGCAGCCAGTGGCGTTTCTGCTCCTCGGTGCCACCGCCGATGATCAACTCGGCGGCGATCTCGGAACGCGTCCCGAGCGAACCAACCCCGATATAGCCGCGCGAGAGCTCCTCCGAGACGACGCACATCGACTCCTTACCGAGTCCGAGGCCGCCATACTCTTGTGGGATCGTGAGGCCGAACACGCCCAGCTCGGACATCTGCGCGAGCACGTCGAGCGGGATGTAGCTGTTGGTGCGATGCCATTGCTGCGCCTGTGGTGCGACCTCGCTGTCGGCGAATTTGTGCATCTCGTCGCGAATCGTTCCCAGCGTCTCGTCCAGGCCGCAGTCGCCGACCGGGCCGTCGTGATGGGCCCGCATCAGCTCGATCAGACGGGCGCGGCGCTCGACATTGCCGGAAGCGAACGCTTGCAGCGGGCGCGCCATGCGCGCGGCAGCCGCATCCGCGGCGAGCCCGACATCGACGGGACGCACGATCTCGCCCTGGCTCATGGGAATGCCGCCCTGAATCTGGGCGAGGTATTCACCGATGCCGAGCTGGACCAGCAGCTCCTCGAGCTCACCCAATGCACCGCCCGCATGCATCCGCTCGGCATAGGCCGCGAGCTGCCGCACCGATTCGACATAGGTCGCGAGCCAGGCGAGGCCGTGCGTGGCGCGCTGCTCGCGGTCGAGCAGCCGGTCGACCACTTGATCATCCACCATGACGCGCCGGCGCACCGCCGCCGTCGCGTCAGCGAGCAAAGCTTCAACGGCCTGCGTCGCCGCTCGTGCAAGCGCAATCAGCTTGGCCCCGGCATCGCGGCGTTGGGCTTGGTCCAGCATGGCGAACTCCGTGCGGTGACTTCCAGCGCGCTCCGTGGACCGGCACCCAGTTAAGCTTGCAAGGACCGACACCCAAGACTACGCGTGCAGTGCACAAAAGCAACGCCGCCGAGGCATGGCGGGGTAGCCTGCCGCGAGTTTGGACGCCCGTTGCTGCATTGTTGACCACTTGGAATGAGATTGACCGCTTGGGATAACCCGCGCTGACTTGAGAATCGTCACAAACGGCCAGAGTTTTAACATTTTGATGCGACGAGCTTTCAATATCGCCCTCGACGCCTATTGGCGTTTCCTCGCCGACGACGGCTGGGCAATCGCAAGCCACATCGCGCTCTCCGCGCTGATGGCGATGTTTCCATTCTTCATCTTGCTCACATCGCTCGCCGGCGTTTTCGGCTCCAGCGAGCTACCCGATGAGGTTGCGAAGCTGATGCTTGCGACCTGGCCGGAGGAGGTTGCGCTGCCGATCGCGCGTGAAATTCATGACGTCCTGACCACCACGCACACGGGCGCGCTCACGATCGGCGCTCTGTTTGCCATTTTTTTCGCCTCGAGCGGGGTCGAGAGCCTGCGGATCGGTCTCAATCGCGCCTATGGCATGGTGGAGACGCGGCACTGGATCCTGTTGCGGCTCGAATCGATCGCCTACGTGCTGGTGGCCGCGGTGGGGTTGTTGGCGCTGGGCTTTCTCATCGTGTTGGGTCCGCTGATATTCCGCACGGCGCTGCGCTACGCGTCATGGCTGGAGCCGCTCGAGGGCACCTTCACCTTTTTCCGCATCGCCATCGCGGTCGTGGTCCTCACCGTCGCACTGTTCGTCGCGCATAAGTGGCTGCCGGCCGGCCGGCGCCGGGTCCTCGCAATCCTGCCCGGCATCGTCGCAACGCTGGTGTTGTGGCTGGTCGCGGGCATCGCCTTCGGCCGCTACCTCGCCGAGTTCGCGACCGCCTATGTGAGTTACTACGCGGGCCTCGCCTCCGCCATGATCGCGCTGGTGTTCCTGTATTGGACGGCGTCGATCTTCGTGTATGGCGGCGCGCTCAACGCCGCGATGCTGCGCCCGCGCTCCGCCGCCACGGCAGCGATCGCCGACACCTGAGCGCAGCCTGCTCCATCGCACCAGCACTCGAACAGCAAAAAAGGCCGCCCCCGCCGAGGAGCGGCCCCTTCACCTTCTGCGCCGCAGTCCGTGCGGCGAGCACTACTACCCGACGTAGGCGACGCGCTGCTGGGCCTCCGCCTCGGCGGCAGTTGTAGGCTGGGCGGGAAGCTGCAGCACGGTTGCCTCCTGACCCTCGACGAGCTCGGTCAGCAGAACGGTCTGCCCATCCGGAAATTCGAGCGCGTCATGGTGCACCCGCGGTTGGTCCTTGTTGACCTGCCGAAAGATCGCCGTCTGGTAGGCCATTCTGCGCGTGCCCAAGCCGAGGAATCCGGACGCCGTGCATGCGACCTCCTGGGAAAACGCGAGCTCCGTTCCCGGAAGGACGCACACCGCCATAGTGGTGTCTTCCTGGGCGGCAAAGCCACGTGTGCCGGTACCAAAGTTGCGCGTCGTGAGCTTGTCGCCAACTCTCGCAGCACGCGACTTCACATTGTGTAGGCTGTAGTCGCACATGGTGAGGCTCCTCTCTTCCAAGCCCCCCGTACGCTCCACCTGCGGTATTCGAAGCAAGAAAGGTGCCATTCTTATGGCAGCCGGTGGAAAGAAAATTGCGGTGGAAAGAAGATTACGGCCTCCTCCGCCTATGGGGTCGCAGCCGCCTCGATCACATCGTCCAACGTGCGCAGCCCCGCGCGCGGCGTGTTGACCAGCACTGCCATGTTGCCCGGCGGGTGCCGGTTGGTTCGCATCAATTCGTGCGCGTGCGGTATCCTCGTCCAGGGAAATACCTCGCTCATGCAGGGGTCGATGCGGCGGTCGAGCACGAACTGGTTGGCCGCCGAAGCTTGCTTGAGGTGAGCGAAATGCGAGCCTTGCACGCGCTTCTGCCGCATCCACACGTAGCGCGCGTCGAAGGTGAGGTTGTAGCCCGAGGTGCCGGCACAGAACACCACCATGCCACCGCGCTTCACGACCAAGCAGGAGACCGGGAACGTCGCCTCGCCGGGATGCTCGAACACAATATCGACGTCGCGCTTGCCGGTGATGTCCCAGACCGCCTTGCCGAACTTGCGCGCTTCCTTGACCCAGGTATCGTACTCCGGCGTGCCGACCTTCGGCATCTGGCCCCAGCAAGAAAACTGCTTGCGGTTGATCGCGCCCTTGGCGCCCAGCTGCATCACGTAGTCGCGCTTGCTTTCATCCGAGATGATGCCGATGGCGTTGGCGCCGGAAGCGGCCGCGAGCTGCACGCCGAAAACGCCGAGGCCGCCGGAGGCGCCCCACACCAGCACGTGGTCGCCGGGCTTGAGAGTGTGCGGCGGATGGCCATAGAGCATGCGATAGGCGGTGGCGAGGGTGAGCGTGTAGCAGGCCGCCTCCTCCCAAGTCAGGTGCGCCGGCTTCGGCATGAGCTGACGCGACTGCACGCGGCAGAACTGCGCGAATGATCCGTCCGGCGTCTCGTAGCCCCAGATGCGCTGCGAGGCAGAGAGCAGCGGGTCGCCGCCGTTGCATTCCTCGTCGTCGCCGTCGTCTTGATTGCAGTGGACGACGACTTCGTCTCCCACTTTCCAGCGGCGAACCTTCGAACCACAAGCCCAAACGATTCCCGCGGCATCGGAGCCAGCGATGTGGAAGGGATGTTTGTGAACGTCGAGCGGCGAGATCGGGATGCCGAGGCCGGCCCATACGCCGTTGTAGTTGACGCCGCCCGCCATCACGTAGACCAGCACCTCGTCGTCGCCGATCGGCCACGTCGGCAATACTTCGAGTTGCATGGAAGCTTCCGGCGGGCCATGGCGCTCCTTGCGAATCGCCCAGGCATGCATCCGCGCCGGCACGTGGCCGAGCGGAGGAACTTCGCCGATGTCGTAGAGATCCTTGTGCACCGCCTGCGGCGGCTTCGTTTTCGCGACGGCCGGCATGGGTGTCTCCGCAACTTGCAACACAGGACCAGTCTGCCGCATTTGATGTTGCATCGCAATATCGATGCCCGATTGCGGCGCGCGGGCACTCGAGTGCCGGCGTTGTCCACCGGCGCGCCGGCGGTTGCTGACAGTGTCATTAACTTCGGCTACCCTTTCGAAGTTGCATCCTAAGTTGCATCGCAAAGTGGCGGCGGGACACGCGTGCCCGGCCGGGAGGGGAGGAGATCGTGGTTGGAATAGACAGCATTATCATCATGCTGATCGTTGGCGCGATTGCCGGCTGGCTGGCCGGGCAGATCGTGCGCGGTTTTGGCTTTGGCCTTCTCTGGAACATCATCATTGGAATCGTGGGTGCCTTCATCGGGGTCTGGCTGTTCAGGCAATTGGGGTTCCTACCGTTCGCTGGTTTCGTCGGATCGATCGTCAATGCCACCATCGGCGCGGTCATACTTTTGGTCATTGTCGGGTTCATCAAACGCTAGCGCCTGAACATCTGCGGTTGGCGAGCCGGCCGCGCATCAGCGCAAGCTCGGGAAGGTAAAGGCGCGGGCAAGAGCCGTTAAGCGCGCCCGCGCATCATGCCGGCCGACCGCCGAGGTCAGGTCGCGGCAGGCCGCGCGCCCTTCCACATCGACAAGACGGCTCGAATCCAACAACGCCCTTGCGAGCGGCAGGGGACTATGCTGCATTGCACAAGCGCCAAGCCAGCGAGGCGGCACCATGAGTGAGCCATCGGACGGCGCGAGCCGGGAGCGCGACAAGCCCTGGATCTTCCGCACCTATGCCGGCCATTCGACCGCGCACGATTCAAACGCGCTCTATCGCAAGAATCTCGCCAAGGGCCAAACCGGTCTTTCCGTTGCTTTCGATCTGCCGACGCAAACCGGCTACGACAGCGATCACGTGCTGGCCAAAGGCGAAGTCGGTAAGGTCGGCGTTCCGATCTCCCATCTCGGCGACATGCGCACGCTGTTCGAGCACATCCCGCTCGGAAAGATGAACACGTCGATGACCATCAACGCGACGGCCGCCTGGCTGCTCGCGCTCTACGTCGCACTCGCCGACGAGCAGGGCGTCGCACGCGGCACGCTGCAAGGCACCACGCAGAACGACATCATCAAGGAATATCTCTCGCGCGGCACCCACGTGTTTCCGCCCGCGCCCTCGATGCGGCTCACCAAGGACGTGATCTTGTTCACGACCCGCGAGATGCCGAAATGGAATCCCATCAACGTCTGCTCCTATCACCTGCAGGAGGCGGGTGCGACGCCGGTGCAGGAGCTCGCCTTTGCGCTCGCGACCGCGATCGCGGTGCTCGACACGGTGCGAGCATCGGGCGCGGTCGAACCCGGCGCGTTCGGCGAGGTGGTCGGGCGCATCTCGTTCTTCGTCAATGCCGGCCTGCGCTTCATCACCGAGCTCTGCAAGATGCGCGCCTTTGCCGAGCTCTGGGACGAGATCACCGCCGAGCGCTACGGCGTCAACGATCCCAAACAGCGGCTATTCCGCTATGGCGTGCAGGTCAATTCGCTCGGGCTGACCGAGCAGCAGCCGGAGAACAACGTCACCCGGATCCTCATCGAGATGCTGGCAGTGACGCTGTCCAAAAACGCGCGCGCGCGCGCGGTGCAGCTGCCGGCCTGGAACGAAGCGCTGGGCCTGCCGCGACCGTGGGACCAGCAATGGTCGCTGCGCATGCAGCAGATCCTCGCCTACGAGACCGACCTGCTCGAATACGGCGACATTTTCGACGGCTCGCCCGCGATCACCGCCAAGGTCGAGCGGCTCAAGCGCGAGGCGAAGGAGGAGCTGGCGCATGTCGCGGCGCTCGGCGGGGCAGTCGCCGCCGTCGAGCGGGGTTACATGAAGCAGCAGCTCGTGGAATCGAACACGCGCCGCATCGAGGCGATCGAACGCGGCGAGCATACCGTGGTCGGGGTCAATCGATTCGTGGAGAGCGAGCCGTCGCCACTCGCGGGCGCGGCCGACACGATCGTCACGGTCTCACCGCAGGCGGAGGCCGAGCAGATCGAACGTCTCAAGGCCTGGCGCGCCGCCCGCGACCAACAGGCGGTCGCGGCGGCTCTCAAGGAGCTGCGCGCTGCGGCCAGAGAAAACCGCAACATCATGCCGGCCTCGATCGACTGCGCCAAAGCCGGCGTCACCACCGGCGAATGGGGCTTCGCGCTACGCGAAAGCTTCGGCGAGTACCGCGCGCCCACCGGCGTCGGGCGCGCGCCGCGCAACGACACGGTCGGCCTCGACGACTTGCGCGCCGACGTCGACCGCCTGTCGCGCAGGCTCGGCCGCCGGCTGAAATTCGTGCTTGGCAAGCCGGGCCTCGACGGCCACTCCAACGGCGCCGAGCAGATCGCGGTGCGCGCGCGCGACGCCGGCATGGACGTGACTTACGAAGGGATTCGTCTGACGCCGGCGGAAATCGTCGAGGCGGCTCGCAAGCAGGGGGCGCATGTGGTGGGGCTGTCGATTCTGTCGGGCTCGCACGTGCCGCTGGTGAAGGACGTGGTGGCGCGCATGAAAACCGCCGGACTCGACGGCGTCCCGGTGGTGGTCGGCGGCATCATCCCGCCCGAGGACGCGCAGGCGCTGCAACAGGCCGGCGTGGCCGCGGTCTATACCCCCAAGGACTTCGAGCTCAACCGCATCATGGCGGACATCGTGCGCATCGTCGATCGCACGGCGGCGTAGCGGGTTGGAAGGGGTGTCGGCCGAAAGTTCTGTTCCGTGGCTCCGTTGCAACTCAGTGCGAAAGACGCAATGATATCAAGTCTGTAGCTGCGTCGTCCGCGCGCTTTGTCGGGGCGGTGGTCGAGACGCTTTACGGCCCGCCCTTGACTCGCCGCAGTCTGACGCGACCGTTTCCGCCTGTCATGTCGTGCGGCCGCAACGGCTGTGCGGACGCCTGTCGGCGTGAGTTCGGGGGACTGCCGGATGAAAAAACTGACCTTTGCCAGCGTCGGCCTGATCGCGCTAGCGGCTGCGCTGCGGACGGCGGCCGCGGCCGACGCCGACGTCTATGGCCCCCCGCCGGTGGTGTACGGCCCTCCGGTGACGGTGGTGCTGTTCACCTGGACCGGCTTCTACTTCGGCGGCCACGTGGGCGGCGGTTGGGGGCACAAGACCGAAAGCGGCAACCCGTACCCCTTCGTCTTGGACACCATCACACCGTCACCGGCGTCGGTCGACTTCAACGGTTGGCTCGGAGGTGGCCAGATCGGAGGCAACTACCAGATCGGCTCCTTGGTATTCGGCGCGGAGGCCGACGTCAGTGGAGCAAACCTCAATGGCAACAGCTCCTGCGCCTCGACCTCGTTGCTCAATGGCGCGCTCCCGCCCGCGAATTGCAAGGTCAAGGTCGAGGGCGTGGGCACGATCGCGGCGCGGCTGGGCGTCGCCTTCGATCGCGTCCTGGTCTACGGCAAGGGCGGCGCCGCCTGGGCGAGCGACAAGTACAGCTTTACGTCGGTGACCCCCACTCTCCTTCCGACCTTCAACGGTAGCGAGACCAGGTGGGGCTGGATGGTCGGCGTCGGCCTCGAATACGCCTTCTATGACAATTGGTCAGCGAAGATCGAATACAATTACTTGGGCTTCAACACCGGCAACTTCACTTTCACGGATACCACGGGCTCGTTCTTCCTCAACAACAGCATTCAGCAACAGCTCCACGTCGTGAAAGCCGGCATCAACTATCGATGGGGTTGGGCTCCGGTCGGGGTCCGATACTGACGCAGCCGTCGCAACGTCATTTCGTCGTTTGCACCGCCATGGATGCGAGCACCTGCGTGAGCGCGCTCGGACTGAGCGGCTTGGTGAGGTAGCCGTCCATCCCTGCGGCGCGGCCGGTGGCCTCATCGGCGGCATTGGCGCGGCCGGACACGCCGACGATCGGTATGCGAGCGCCAGGACCGGCAAGCGCGCGGATGCGCCGCGTCGCTTCGACGCCGTCGAAATCCGGTAGCGTCACGTCCATCAACACAACGTCATATCGCCCCTGCGCCACCGCTTCGACCGCAGCCGCGCCGGTGCCGACGAAATCCGCGCGATGGCCGAGCTCGGCGAGGAGGGTATTGAGCAGGACGCGGCCGTAGGGGTTGTCCTCGACGCACAGCACGGCGAGCGAACGCGCCGCTGCGTCACGCGTGGCCGCGCGCTCGGAGGGCGCCGGCGCCGCTGCCTCCGCCACCTTGTCCACGGTGACGCTCAACCGGAAGCGGCTGCCGCTGCCGGGCTCGCTCGCCACCGCCAAATCCCCGCCCATGGCCTTGGCGATGCGCTTGACGAAGGTGAGGCCCAAGCCGGCGCCGCCATAGTTGCGCGCAACCTGCTCGCTTGCCTGGGCGAATGGCCGGAACAGCCGCTTGATTTCGGCGGCGGTCAACCCGATGCCGCTGTCGGTCACAATAAACACGAGGCGCACCTTCCCGCGCGCAGCCCGCTCGCAGGTCACGTCGAGGCGCACGCCGCCGTGCTCGGTGAACTTCACCGCATTGTCGATGAGATTTTCCAGCGCCGCCCGCAGCCGCAAAGGATCGCCGATCACCGCCTGCGGCAGCACGGCGGAAATATTCGCCGCGTGTTCGAGCCCCTTAGCCTCGGCGCGCCCGGCGAGCGAGGCGGCGAGCGCTTCGGCGAGGCGGCGTGGCCGAATAAGCTCGCGCCGCAGCACGAGACCCTTGGCACCGGCGCGCGCGGCATCGACGATCAGCGAGGTGAGCAAGGCAAGATGCTCGGCGGTACTCTTGATCGCGCTCGCCCAACCGCGCTCGCGCGCGCCGAGATCGGACGTGGCCAACAGCTCGCCCAGCGCCAGGATGCCGGTCAGCGGCGTTCTGATCTCATGGGCGACATCGGCTAGCGTCGCCTCGATCGCGCGCGGATGCGACATGGGCGAGCGTCGACGCGCCGTGCGCTTGGCCCGACGCGGCCGCTTACCCGCGGATGTCCTCGCTCTCGCCATCGCACCCCGAGGGAGAGATTGCCACGCACACAAGCCGCCGACCACAGGCTCAAGCAAGCCCGACCATGCGGCGAATATCGGCCGCGCTCGTGCCAGCCTCGCGCAGCGACCGCAAGGCGGTCGCGCGCGTCGATTTCGAGAGTTTCCGCCCGCCGGCGTCGAGGATCAGGCGGTGGTGATGGTAGTTGGGGGCAGGCAGGCCGAGCAACGCTTGCAGCAGCCGGTGCACGCCGGTCGAGGCGAACAGATCCTGCCCGCGCACGACATGGGTCACGCCTTGGCGCGCGTCGTCGACCACGACCGAAAGGTGATAGGTCGTCGGCGTCTCCTTGCGCGCCAGCACGACGTCGCCCCACGCCTGCGGATTTGCCGCGACCGATCCGGTCTCATTCCCGGGGCCGGTCTCGATCCACGCCAGCGGTCCAGTTCGTGCGATCGCCGCCGTCATGTCGAGGCGCAGCGCATAGGGCTCGCCCGCCGCCATGCGCCGCCGGCGCTCGGCGGGCGAGAGCGAGCGCGCGTCGCCGGGGTAGAGTGGCGCGCCGTCGGGATCGCGCGGCCAGGGAGCACGGATCTCGCGCTCGGCGACGAGGCGCGCGATGTCGCCGCGGCTCTCGAAGCTCGGATAGAGGAGTCCGTCGAGCCGCGTGAGCGCCGCGCGGTAATCGTCGAGATGCGCGCTCTGGCGGCGCACGGGCTCCTCCCAGGTGATGCCGAGCCATGCCAGGTCTTCATAGATCGCCGCTTCGTAGTGCGGCCGGCAGCGCGCCGCGTCGATGTCCTCGATGCGCAGCAAGAACCGGCCGCCGGCCGCGCGCGCCATCTCGAAATTGATGAGCGCGGAGAGCGCATGGCCGAGATGCAAATAGCCGTTCGGGCTCGGCGCGAAGCGGAAGACGGCAGTATTCATGCGCGCGCGGGTCGTCCGTGCCTGAGAAAGGGGTTGCGTCGCGATGGCATTTGTAGATGCTTCGCCGCCGCCATGTCCTTCTTCATCCACACCGAGGCCGATCTCGATCACGCCATCGCCCGGCTCGTCGACGCCGATCCACGCTTCGGCATCATCCTGTCACGCGCGGGGCGGCCGCCGCTGCGGCGGCGGCCGGACGGATTTTCGGGCCTTGCCTCGATCGTCGTCTCGCAGCAGCTCTCGACCGCGAGCGCGAAGGCGATCTGGACCCGGCTCAACCAGGCATTCGATCCGTTCGACCACGCGGCGGTGCTGCGCGCGCGTTCGCGCAGCCTCGCCCGCGCCGGCCTTTCCGCGCCGAAAATTCGCACGCTCAAGGCCGTCGCAAAAGCCATCGATCGCGGCGAGCTCGATCTTCCCGCCCTGGTCGAGAAGTCGGCGGACGAGGCCCACGCCGCGCTGACCGTGGTTCACGGCATCGGCCCCTGGACCGCCGATATCTATCTTCTGTTCTGCCTCGGCCATGCCGACACCTGGCCCGCCGGCGATCTCGCCTTGCAGGAGGCGACGCGCCTGCTGCTCGCGCTCAAGGCGCGCCCGACCTCCAAAGAGATGGGGCCGCTCGCCGAGTCGTGGCGGCCATGGCGCGGCGCGGCCGCCTGCATGCTCTGGTCCTACTATCGCGCAACCAAGCAGCGCGACGGCGCGCCGATCCCGGCGGCGGTGAGCAATGGCTGAGCTCGACGGTCCGCGGCTCGAGCCGCGCTCGGCTCCGGCGCGCCAGCTCGTCGTGTTCCTGCACGGCTACGGCGCCGACGGCAACGACCTCATCGACATCGGCCGGGCGTGGCAGGGACTCTTGCCCCAGGCAGCCTTCGTCTCCCCGCACGCCCCGGAGCCCTGCGCCCAGGCGCCGGTTGGCCGGCAATGGTTCCCGCTCACCTTCCGCGATCCCGATGAACGCTGGACCGGTGTCAACAAGGCCGCCCCCATCCTCGCCAGCTTCCTCGACGCCGAGCTCAAGCGCCGCAATCTCCCGCCCTCGGCGCTCGCGCTCGTCGGCTTCAGCCAAGGCACGATGATGGCGCTGCATGTGGGGCTGCGCCGTGCGGCGGCGCCGTTCGCGATCGTCGGCTATTCCGGATTGCTGGCGCTCCCGCCCGATGCCAATCCGGAAAAGCTCGCGGCTGAGGTCAAGTCGCGTCCGCCGGTACTGCTCGTGCACGGCGACCGCGACGATCTGATCCCACCGCAGGCCCTGTTCCATGCCGCCAGCGGGCTCGCCGCGCTCGGCGTCCCGGTCGAATGGCACATATCCTACGGCATCGGCCACGGCATCGATCAGGACGGACTGCGTCACGGCGGCGAGTTTCTCGCCCGCCGCCTCGCGGCGACGCGCTGACGCTGCGATCGCGCCCGCACGCGATCCTCAGGCCAGAGAAAGGCCGTGGCCTCTATCGCCGCAAGCTCGTGCTGATTCGTCCCGACCAGCACATCGCCTGGCACGGCGACGCCGTCGCCGATGCAACGGCCGTGATCGATCGCGTGCGCGGGACCTAGGACTCCAAGTGCAGCGCCAGCGCCAAGCAGCATCGCGAGATTAAGCCGCGTTCCTCGGGGCAACTTCGGCCACGCCCTCCGGCCTCACATAACCCCCGGATCAGGCTTCACAATCCTGTCATGCTCCCCTATAGACTGTGGCCACCGCTGCGGTTCGCAGGCAAGCAGATAAGGAGCGCCGTGAACTTATCCCCCGCCGGCTTTCCCGCCCTCGTGCTCAACGCGGATTTTCGTCCGCTCAGCTACTACCCGCTGTCGCTGTGGTCGTGGCAGGACGCGATCAAGGCGGTCTTTCTCGAGCGGGTGAACATCGTCGCCGAGTACGACCGCGCGGTGCGCAGTCCGAGCTTGGAGATGAAGCTCCCCAGCGTGGTTTCGCTCAAGACCTTCGTAAAGCCCTCGACCCAACCCGCCTTCACCCGCTTCAACGTGTTCCTGCGCGACAAGTTCAGCTGCCAGTATTGCGGCTCGCGCGAAGATCTCACCTTCGATCATCTATTGCCGCGCTCGCGCGGTGGGCATACGACCTGGATCAACGTGGTCGCGGCCTGCTCGCCCTGCAATCTCAAGAAGGGCAACCTGACGACGGCCGAGGCCAAGATGTGGCCGTCGCAGATGCCGTTCCAGCCGACCGTCAACCATTTGCACCGCAACGGCCGCCGCTTCCCGCCGAACTATCTGCACGAGAGCTGGCTCGACTATCTCTACTGGGACAGCGAACTGCAGCCGTAAGCGCGCTCGCGCACCGTTGCGATCATTGTCGTGCGCGCAAGCTCAACGCTCCGCGCGGCTCTGCGCCCGAACACCGCTCAAGGCGCTTTCGCGGCGACCGCGACGCGAATACACTTGGGTCAATACACACTTGGGCCAATACGCTTGGGCCAATACGCTTGGGCCAATACGCTTGGGCCAATACGCTTGGGCCAATGCACTTGGGCCAATGCACTTGGGCCAATCATCCACCGTCGGGAGAAGCGCCATGGACCTCATCGCCGATCGCGGCCGACGCGTCGCCATCGAAGAGCTCAACACCACCCGGCTGCTCGCCCACGCCCGCAAGCAGGCGCAGCAGCGCAACCTCGACGACATCTTGATCGTCGACGTCGATGCGCACCACTACGAGAACGAGTGCTTGGACGAGTTTCTTCCCTTCATGGAGAATGACGTCCTGCGCCAGCTCACGCTCGGTGGCCGTGGCAAGGGGCGTGGCAGCATCGTTCCCACCAATGCGGTCGGCTTTCAGGAGATGGGCGGGCGCATCACGCGCTACCCCATGCGCTCATCGGAGAAGACCACCCCCGGCAAGCTGCGCGACGTCGAGCTCGGCCATCGTTGGATGGACGCGTTGAGCGTCGACTATTCCTGCCTGTTCCCGACCTTGATGCTCGCGGTCGGGCTGCACCCCGATCCCGAAATGGAGGTCCAGCTGTGCTGGGCCTACAATCGATGGCTGACCGAAAAAGCGCTGCCCGAAGGCGGCGGCCGCTTCTACTCGATGTTGACGTTGCCGCTGTCGGACCCGGACGCGGCGCTGCGTCAGATCGAGACCTTCGGGGCGCGCAAATACGTGACCGGCTTTATGATCACCTGCGTGCGCAGCCTGGCGGTGCATCACAACGCTCACATGAAGGTGTACCGAGCCTTGGAAGAACGCGGCCTCGTGCTCTCCTTCCATTCCGCCATCAATCCGGGCGAGCCCGTGTTCAGGAATCTCAACCGTTTCGCCTCCGTGCACGCGCTCGGCTTCCCGTTCTACAACATCCTTCATATGACCAACTGGGTCACCAACGGGCTTGCCGAACGCTTCCCCAAGCTGCCGGTGATCTGGATCGAGGGCGGGATCGCGTGGGTCCCGTTCCTGATGCAACGCCTTGACCATGAATACATGCTGCGCAGCTCCGAGTATCCGCTGTTGAAGAAGAAGCCGAGCGACTACATGCGCGGCATGTACTACGCCTCACAGCCGATGGAGGCCGACAACCTGCGCGGGCTCGCGTGCACGTTCGAGATGATCAACGCGGAAAC